>JAJPXG010000134.1 GCA_021205565.1 Lachnospiraceae bacterium
ATTCTGTCCGCGCACAAAGGACAGCGCCGCCCGTTCCGATCGACCACTTCCACGTCCAGATAAGCGATGTCCGCTCCGTCCGCTAAAAGACCGTCCGGCGCGGTATGGATCTCCAGGCGCAGGGCAGCGGGTTCCCCGGCTGTGTATATGGTGTCCTGCGCCATCCCATTCCTGCAGTACCCGACCGCCGTCACTTCCCCGGACTGCGTCACATCCACGCCTTCAATCGGGAAAATAAAGCCGTCGATCGGTTTTTCGCTGACGCCGACGCTCTTCCCATTCACGAAAAGCTCCACCTTCAGAATATCGTAGCTCGCCGCCACATACACCGTCTTGTGCTTCGGATTCCGGTAAGCGTACTCCCCGGTTTCCTCCCAGTATTCGCCGTTGAACTGTTTTAAGGGATAACGGTAAGTATCCTCACTCTCCTGCGGATAATTCCAGTGGCCGATGACCTTCACCATCGGCGTTTTCGACTGCATTGCCTGGTAAACGGCAAAATTCTGCTTGGGGATCCGGGACGCATCCACACGGCCGCTCATCCTGCAGTTCTCCGAGTAAGCCTGCCGTCCGTGCTGGGCGGAATCTGTCCAGCAGAGCGCCGCCGTCGCGCTGTACATATCCTTCCCGGAGGCGCCGCCAATTCTGTCATGGAAAAACTCTGCGTAGCCCTTCGCCTCCGCCAGGATTAAGTCCTCCATCGTCAGGTCATAGAAGTCCCTGCCCGGCTGCTTTTTGCCGCCCTTACCCAGGTAGCGCCCCCTGAAATCATAATCCGGCGGCGTGAAATCATCCCAGATGCGGCGGGCAGCTTCCTCCCGGCTGTACTCCGTCTCCGTCAGCGGGCCGTGCTCCGCCCAGGCTCTGGCGGCGTGGCGGTTTAACATCGTGCCCACATACTCGGACTCAGCCACATCCTCCTCCGTATTCAGCGTCCGGCAGCCCATGAAGCGGCCGCCGTCCGGATCCAGCTTCCGCTTTAAAAGCGTCATTTCCCGCATGTGTGAAGCGTTGATTCTGTTATTTCCGGCCTCCCAGAATAAAATGGACGGATGATTTCGGAACGCAATGATCACATCCCGCATCAGCTCTACCCTCTGATCCCACCTGCGGCCGAAGTTCTCCGCCTCTTTATCTCCGGCGGGCTGGGTCACCACCACGCCGTGACGGTCGCAGCTGCGGATATCCGCCGGGGAAGCCGCCACATGCATCCAGCGGATGTGGTTGGAGTTGCTCTCCTTCACCCACATCATGTCCTGGTCCTTCAGCCACTGGGGCGCGATCCCGATGGCCGGCCACTCGTTGGCGGCCCGCTGCGCATAGCCGGTCAGCCACACCCGATGACCGTTGATCAGCACGCCGCGGTCCTTGTCGTAGCCCACTTCCCTGAAACCGGTCTCCACCGTCTCAGAATCAATCACCTCGCCGCCGCATTCGAGCTCCACTTTCACGCGGTACAGGTACGGGTCCTCGATATTCCAGAAGCGAAGCTGCAATGTCTCCGATTCTGCTGACAGAACTGTCACTTTTACGGAGTCCGACACGGTGGGAACGACCTCATCCTCCTCACGGGGAACATAATGTTTCACAGTATTGGCTTTGCCATTTTCTCCTTCCTGTGAGGTACATTCCTTCCCATCGGCAGCGCTCCCGCCTTCCGCTAAAATTCCTGCCGCAGCTTCTCCCTCATAAGGCTTCTCTGCCGCCGCCTCATCTGTCAGATACTCCTCCGTATACGCATCCTCCGGCGTGATCGACAGCCGCGACTTCACCTCTCCCACCGCGGGCACGGTCATCTCTTCCGAATAAAAAGTCCCCGCAAGGTTTCCATCCAGTGTCTCCACCGTCACCTTCAGCCGCGCCTTCACATCCGCCGCTGTCTCGTTGCGCACCTCCGCGGACACACAGACCCTGGCAGTATTATTCTCCGTATCAAAATCCGCGCTGTAAACATAAACGCCGCCGGTCTTAAGATTACTGTACAGGGGAAGCGTCAGATAGACCTTCGGCTTCACATGAAGCTCCACCGGTCGCGTGATGCCGCCCACGGAAGGATTGAAATCATTACAGTTCCAGAAATAACCCACGCCCTCGCGCTCCGGCGCCACTTGCTCCTCCTGAGAGGCCAGATAGGACCCCGGCTCCACGTCCGGCTTGTTGGGCGTCTCCGCGATACAGAAAGGAATGTCCCGGGTGCAGGTATTGTCCGAGGCCACCGCGATCAGATTTTCCCGTTCAAAATCCACAAATTCCGTAATATCAAAGCCAAACGGCGCCACGCCGTTCTCACAGTATCCCGCCATCCGTCCGTTGACATACAGATAGCAGGTCTGGCGCACGCCCTCAAAGGCCAGCAGAATTTTGCTGTCCTTCGGTTTGTCAGAAAGATCCACCCACTTGCGGTAAAACGAACAGGTCCGCTTCTGCCCGCTCCCCGCGTCCTTAATCCGGTTTACAAACAGATCCTCATCATTGAAGGTATGGGGCAGAGAGACCTCTTTCCAGTCCGTCTCCTGATATTCTCTCTCATAAAAATATCTGCCCGCGCTGTCTGAATGCTTTTTGAGCGCGTCCTTTAACGGAAATGCGTCCGCTAACTTAAAATGCCAGCAATAATTAAAGTTGTATTTCATATTTTTCGCCTTTTTCCTTCCTTATTTCGCGTATTTTTTCACCGGCATCCACACCTCGATCCTCCGCTCCGCGCGGGGCGTCCAGTGATACACCACCAGCTCCGGCGCCGGCGCCAGCTCAAAGCCCATATCCGGCATCCATTCCGTCAGGATCTGCACGCGCCTCCCCAGCAGCTCGAAAAGCTCGTGGATAGAGTTTCCGGCATCCTTCGTCTCTAAAATGATATAGGTCGCCTGCGGAATGACGATATCTTCCAGGCCAAGGTCTTCCACATCCACTCCCATCACCGAATAATCGTGCAGATGTTCCCTTTCCCAGTCATCCAGCAAATGACAGTAATAATAATCGTACCCCTCGTCCGTGATATTCATCATCACACAGTGCGCGTCCTTATTGTCCGCGCTGGCCGCGCCGCTCAAGAGCCACTGCTTTCCCCGGGTGGTCACAAAGAGCTCCTCCTCCTGCGCTTCCCGCTCCTTGCCGTAAGGCGCTCCGGTGAAGTGGGTTTTAAAGCCCGTCAGAATCATTTCCTTTTTTTCCTCAATCCGATAGTCCATCAGACTGCCTCCTTCCAATGAAATTTTAAACGTCAGGCGGGAGAACGATTTCAAGCTGCTCCCGTTCATCCTGGCCGCGGACGGCGATATCCCGTGAAATTTATGAAAAGCCTTCGCAAAGCTGTCCGGGCTCTCATATCCATATTTTAAGGCGGCGTCAATCACCCTGATTTTGCCCGCGGCAAGCTCCGCGCCCGCCAAAGAAAGCCGCCGGTTGCGGATATATTCCCCGAGTGTCATACCGCACAGAAGGCTGAAGATGCGCTGAAAGTGATAGCCGGAGGAAAAGCCCTTCGCGGCGATGGCGTCATAGTCCAGGTCCTCCGTGATGTGGTCTTCAATATAGTCAATAGCCGCTTGCATGCCTGTGATCCAGTCCATTGTTTCCCTCCGGTTTTTCGCTCATTCAGGAACTTGTTTCCGGTACAATTACCGCATCAGCAGTTCCCATTAGTTTGTCATACCGTCTTCAATCCTGATATCTGTTGCCGGACATTCCTCTGAAACTTCTGTCTGTTCACGCCTGACGGCGACGCTCTGCCAGGCGCCCCTCCTCCATTACCAGTTGCTCCGTATACCGCTCCAGAAGTTTCACCGACGGCTTATGCGAAACCATAATCACCATCGCGTCCTCTTCTAAAAGAATGCTCTCCACATTTTCCGCATTCTTTTCATCCAGCGCGCTTGTCACCTCGTCGCAAAGATAGGCGTCCGGGCGCCCCACCATCGCCCTGGCCAGCGCAACGCGCTGTCTCTCCCCGCCGGAGAGCTGTTCCACGATTTCGGGCGACATTTCCCGGCCTTCATAACGTTTTATCAGGTAGTCCAGATTCAGCCGCTCAACGACCTTTCGATAAACCGGTTCCGGGATATCCCTGCCCAGCAGAATATTTTCCCGGAATGTCATGCAGAACAGGTACGGCTCCTGAAATACCGGGCAGATATGCTGATAATACAGGGTCTCCGGCACCTTATCAATATTTTTTCCGTTGTAAAATATCGTGCCGCCTGCCGCCTCCTGTTCAAGCGTGCGGGAAAGAGCCTTAAGCAGCGTGGACTTCCCGCTGCCGTTTTCCCCGGTAATCAGGTATTTCCCGCCCGCGCGGAAGGTATGGCTGATGTTTTTCAGAATGGATAGGCCGTCTATAGCAAAGGACAAATCCTTTACGCGAAGCTCCCGAAGCTTTTCATCCATGACTGCTTCGCACCCGCGATGCTCCGCCCATGAGCCGGCCATTTCCGCCTTTTCCGCCTTTTCTCCATGCTTTTTCTTCTCAGCCCCGGAACCATTCTCCGATACTGCGTTCTCCGCTGCCGGGATTTCAGTGCTTTTCAGACCCGCTTCTTTCAGAATATTTTCATATCTGTTTAACAGCGATCCCACCTCATTGCGGGCGTGGCGCAGATACGCCAGCACCTCGATCGGCGCCGCCAGCAGGCTGGCCAGCTGCAGAACCGTCACCAGACTCCCGATGGCGATTTCTCCCCTTGCCACCAGCAGGACACTGGTAATGAGCAGCAGCCCGTCCTTCGAAAGCTGCAGGAATGCAGTCGTTCCATATACCACAATCTGGCAGTGGAGCTGCTTTGACTCCCTTGCGGCTACCTCCCGGCTTGACTGACGCATAAACAGTGCGCTCCGTTCCTGATATCCGTAGGATTTTAAAACCGACAGCCCTCCCAGAAAGGACTGCAGCCGCGCATTATATCCGGATAAGGCCTCCGACACATCCTTTCGCGCCCTGTTTCCCCTCCCCTTCAGCAAAGAAGGAAACCAGACGATCATCACACTGAACGCAAAAATCTCCAGCGCCAGAATCCAGTGAACAGATAAAATGGACACCTCGGAAAACAAAATCAGGCACACGCACTTGATGATATCAATAGTGCCCGCAAAATACTGCTCCACCACCGCCGGAAGATCATTATTCAGATAAGAAACAAATGAAGCGGTTTCCTCCCGGCTCGCGCAGCTTTTACCGGAATATGCCTCATAGGCTCTGTCCCTCATCAACACTCTCTGCCGGATCTTGAATTTCCCGGCCATGTAAGTGTCCGCCTGGCACAGAAACAGCTGCACCAGATAGATCCCTAAGTAAAGCAATATGATTCCCGCCGCGCCGGACAGATCCTCCACCACCGCTGTAATCAGTCTTCCTGCCAGAACCGGAATCAGCACCGAATTCGCCGAATACCCGACCCCCACCATCAATGTCACGATAAAAATACCGCGATTGCCCTTCAGGTGCGCACAAAATCTCCTCATCCTTTATCCATCGCCTCCCTTCCATCAGCAGATTTCTGATGTCCATTCTACTGCGGCGGGATTCTGATTTCCCGACATTTTGTGCGGATGTGCGACGGGCTGCAGGCCTTATTAATTCAATCAGGCTCTCAGCCGGTTTATATTCTTTTTATAAATTTCAAGAATGTTGCGGTTGTGTTCAGAAGCATTTTTACAGTAAACTTACAACCATATTCGTTACAGGAAATTTATAAAAAGCCGTTGATTTTCATGCGCATTATGCGTATAATATTTTGCTGGGAGAGGATTATCATGCGTGCCAGAGAGATTGAGAAAATCCTTTTACGGGATGGGTGGTATGTGAAAAATCAGAAGGGTTCTCACCGACAGTATATCCACCCGGTAAAACCCGGCAAGATCACAATTCCTATCCACAACGGCGATCTTGATATCAAAACCGCAACTTCCATTCTCAGACAGGCTGGATTAAAATAAATCTCTCCAAGTATAAAAAAGCAGAGGTATTTTTATGAAACTCGTATATCCCGCAATCTTTACCCCCTGTGAAAATCTGTCCGGTTATACCGTTGAAATCCCGGACTTGCCCGGCTGCGTTACCGAAGGAAGAGATCTGGCCGACGCAATTGAAATGGGTGTGGATGCCGCAAGCGGCTGGATTCTGGATGAAATGGAAGATGGCAACAGCTACCCCGCTCCCAGCAATCCGAAAAAGATCTCCTGCTCACCTGACAGTTTTGTAAGTCTTCTGGTTCTGGACATGGATGCCTATGCAGAAAAATACGGAACAAACGCCAGCCGCAAAAATATTACCATTCCGGCATGGTTAAATACCTATGGAGAGAAAAACCATATTAACTTCTCAAAGGTTCTGCAGGACGCATTGATTGCAGCCGCTGGTAAATCATAAAGAAACAAAGGTGACACTGCCGCCCAGTCAGCTTCTTCGCTTTTCAAAGCACTCCTTCACCACATCATACGCGATTTTCGGCCTCCTAAACTCATCCACCACACCCTTATTATTGTGGCAGCGGGCTCTGGCGGCGAACCAGTTATTCTCCTCTGTCACCCTGCAGTCCGCGAACTGCCAGATGAAAATACCTGAGAGCCGCTGGTCATTCAGATACACTTCCATATTTTCACGGAGGATATCCGCCTGGCGCTCCTCGCTCCATTTAGACCTGCCCCGGTCACGGTAACCGTACATGGCGCCTGCGCCGAACTCGCTGATGATGACCGGCTTTCCCGCGCCCCCGGCCGCGGCGATCCAGTCCATTTCCTTCTCGTGCGCCTGCTTCACATCCACGTCCTGATACCAGCCGGAATACATATTGACGGAAACCACGTCCGGCAGATCGAGACAAATATCCGTGAAATGCCTGCAGGTCGCGGAGGTCACCGGCCGGGTCTGATCCATGCCGCGGACCTGCGCATACTGCCGGGCATATTTTACTCTTCCCACCTCTGTCTCGCTGGCGCACTCATTTAAGATCCCCCAGATGACGATTGCCGGGTGATTATAATGATGGACAATCATTTCCCGGATGCAGTCCTCGCACTGTCTGTCAAAATTCGGATTTTCCATCTGTGCCTGATTGAAGCCCCTGGCGTGATTTTCCTCCCAGACCAGAATGCCGCGCTCATCACACAGATCCAGGAAACGCTCATCGTTTGGATAATGGCAGGTCCGAACGGCGTTGGCGCCCATATCCTGAATCATATCCAGATCCCGCGCCATCAGCTGCGGCGGAATGGCGCAGCCGGTAACGCCGTCGTCCTCGTGACGGTTGAAGCCTTTCATAAAAACCGGGGATCCATTCAGCAGAATCCGGTCGTCTTTCACTTCCACGATACGGAAGCCAACGCGCTCAATGAGATCGTCAACTGTCTCACACTGCATTTCATCTGCTGCCTCTGCCACCACCGTGTCTTTACGACTCTTCGATTCCGCCTGTTTATCAGCCTTTAACTTTCCATCGCTGTTGCCTTCCACGGCATCACAGCATAAGCTCAGTCGGCCTTCCAGCAGATACAGCTTTGGGTTCTCCGGGGACCAGCTCTCCACCCCGGGAAAAACCGCTTTCAGTTCTACTGTCACCTCTTCCCCGGGCGCAGCCGTTCCCTCAATCTGTCCAGACGTACCTGTTTCCGCCGCTTTTTCTTTTTTCCAAACAGACGCTTCCCCTATTCCTGCGCTTTTCTCTGACAAGTCAACCTGCATGATATTCACAGTTTCTCCGGTTTTCTCATTCTCCAGCCCGAAATCCACCCTGAAACGAACCGCCTGTGCACCGATGTTCTTCACCACAGCCTGAAGCGTCCCGCACCACTCCCCGTCTGCATACTCCGGCGTGAAATATACCCTCTCCAGATATACCTGTGATATTTCTTCCACCGCCACCGGCCTGATAATGCCGCCATAGGTATAATAATCATTGGGAACATGCAGCGCGGAGGCCTCACTGAAGCGATTGTCCGCCTCAATCATCAACTCATGCCAGCCGCCCTTCACATACGGCAGCACCGCTTCAAAAGGCGTGTAGGCATTATAATGCTCTGCCACAAGCGCTCCGTCCCAGAACACCCTCGCCGTATGGCTGACTCCTTTAAACACCAGCCGGACTGCCGTATCTTTTGAAATCCATACCCGCCTTCTGTACTCCCCTTTCCCTCTGTAAGTCAGAAGCTCAGGGTGCTGCTCCCAGCAGCCCGGCACCGGCAGGGTGAATTTCCGGGCAGCCTCAGCCTTCGCCGGACTGTCCGGCTCCTTTTCTGCGCTGAAATTTTCTGTGCCTTCTAAAGCTTCTTTCCTGCAGAATTCCCACATACCGTCCAGCTCCCTGACGTTACGAATATGGTGCTCCTCGAACAATCTGATCATTGCCTTTCTCCTTTTTCTCCTGCGTCATTTATGATTTTCCGGCGTATCACGCTGCCCGTCGTTTCCAGATGATTACAGCTTATCTTAAATATTCGCAAATAACAAGATAGAAAGACGAAAATTCCGCCGGTCAATCAGCTGCCTTTCAGATTCTTTTTTATCAATTTCAAGAATGTTGTGGTTGTATCCTGGAAAAGTCATGAGACAACCTATATAAAAGTAATAATCAACCTTCAGTTTTTGTTTTACATTTGTCTGGATTTTCATGCCTGCCACAGAAAAAGCTGATTGAAAAAATGAACCGTCCACTTGCTTTTTCAACAAAGTTTATTCATAATAAAAAACAGGCAGCGCAGATTTTCCGCGGCAGCCATTTTCACCATTATCGCAAACCTGAATGTCACCATGGTACTGGTGGTGCTTCTGGTCATGTTTTTAAATTCCTGCATTACCCGAAGACAGAATGCCCAAAATCATGAAGTTGATAAGGAGCTGAGTCCATATCAACGATATATCGGCTCCTCCCTGATCCTGGTCCTGCACGGCGCGTGGGCGGCCAAGGAGGTCCGGCTGTTTCATCTGAAGGATTTTTTTGCGAACAGGCTGTATGAGAAAAGATGTGAGGCCGATCAGATTTCCATGAAGAGCGCGAAAAATTCGCTGAACGCGGACAGCTACGCCATCCGGCACCTGAACCTGACATTGCCGGCTAATCAAAGGCTGTGCATCGTCGGCAACAACGGGTCCGGCAAATCCACCTTTCTAAAGCTTCTGACCCGACTGTATTTCCCCACGGAGGGCGAGATTTTATTAAACGGCGTCAATATCAACGAATATGATTATGAAAAATATCAGGGGCTTTTCGCGCCTGTTTTTCAGGACTACTCGCTCTACCAGCTGTCACTGCGTGAAAATATCACTTTTTCGGACAAAAATGACAATGACGATGAAATTCTCAGGCTCTGCAGAGAGTGCGGCCTCTTAGACCTGATCGAACGGCTGCCGCACGGCCTTGACACCAGTGTCTACAAATTCTTCGACGAGGAAGGCTTCGAGCCGTCCGGCGGCGAGGGCCAGAAAATCGCCATCGCCCGGGCGCTGTACCACAATTCTGACGTTTATCTGCTGGATGAGCCCACCGCGGCTCTCGACCCGGTTGCGGAGTACGAAATCTACACCCAGTTCCACCACCTGATCCACAACAAAACCGCTGTTCTCATCACGCACCGCCTGTCCGCGGTGCAACTCGCCGACAGGGTGGCGGTATTTCAGGACGGCCGTGTGATGGAGTACGGGACACACGCACAGCTGTATGCAAAGGGCGGGATTTATACAGAGATGTTTGATAAGCAAGCGGGGTTTTACAGGGAGGCAGCTTCGGTCAAAGAAGAAGATTGCACATTTAAACAGGTTGATTGAGAAAAAAGGACATTGCTGTATCCACTTGCGATGTCCTTTTTCTTTGTGCGATTCAATTTTCCTGCGTCAGCTGTATCTCAAACCGGTCCACGCGAAAGCCCGAGGCAAACGCAGAGAAGCTGAAAAGATGTTCCCCGGCGGTAAGCTCCACCTTTGCGATGGGCGTCAGGCGCCAGATGTGCTCCGCCTCAAATTTCCAGAGATTGCCGCCACGGTAGAGGCCCTCTTTTGTGACAGGCGTGTCATCGATTCTGACAGCAAAACGGCCGTTTTTCGGGCTGGTTACATAGGTGAGCGCCCGGATCGTATAGGAGCCGCCTGTGCAGGAGAAGCGGTAGTGCAGGGAGGGCGCCGACTCTGTGGTATCCCACATGCGGTTTTTCTCCCGGATGTGCAGGGCGATGCCGCTGCGTTCATGAGTCTCGCTGGCGCAGTATGACCAGGCATAGTTGGTCAAGCAGGCGTAAGGCGTCCGGCCCCAGGCCGCAAATGCGTCAATTCTGACAGTACCGTCAGATTCTGTGAAAATCTGCTCTCCCCTTGCCAGCAGCTCTTCCGGACTAACCTTCATCACGGCCTCTTTTCCCAGAACGTCTTCCATGGGAAGCTGCCTGTCCGTCGCTGCGATGCTGTCGCCGCCGCTCTCCCAGCGGGCGCAGATCAAAGGACGGGGAGAAAGCGGAAGGTCGTTGTACCAGATGTTCTGCGCTTCCTCCACCATTTCTTCCTCCGGCAAAGTATCAACGCCGGATCGGAAATAAATGCAATTCACCCTATCATGCAGTTTATTTACAAACGCTGCAGCCCTTTCCTGCAGCAATGTATAGGCGTCTGGCTCGTGCAATGTTTCGGACGACAATGTCTGGACGCCTGCTTCCTGTGATGTTTCCGGCAATAATTTATCAACTGCTCCTAAATTATTCAACGGATACAGCACGAACCCGGAAAAGGCAAAGTACCGATCCACCGCCCGGAAACGAATCTCGTGGCTCCCAGCGCAAAGCTTTGACAGCTTCAGATACAATCTGTCCACCTGATCCAGGGTATTGACTTCCCAGCTTCCACGCCATTCATCGTTGGATAAGCTTTCCAAAACCTGCTCCTCACCGTTATCCGCCTGTACCAGAATGCGAAT
The DNA here is from genome assembly GCA_021205565.1 of Lachnospiraceae bacterium. GTDB lineage: Bacteria > Bacillota > Clostridia > Lachnospirales > Lachnospiraceae > RGIG6307. Next base: position 10,890 of record JAJPXG010000134.1, read on the forward strand.
CCGGCCCACCGAATTCAGAGATGGGTAGCGGTGCAGCTCCAGCAGGTAATCACCGTCAACTGGCAGAGTCACCGGATATGTAATCTCCGCGCCCGGCGCATACGCTTCCAGCAGGTCGCCGCCGCCCCGGCCAAGACGTTTGATAATGCGCCAGCCCTGGTTTACGCGGTCATAAGGCAGTGAATCAACACGGATTGCAACGATATCGTTCGTATCCGATGTCACATCATTTTTCCGAGCCGCTTTTCGGGATTCTGCATCAGCAGCATACTCTATTTCGCCGTTCAGCCGCTCTGCCGGGCAGTTCTGATCTGTCACTTTTTCGCCGTGCTCTTTCTTAATCCGCTGCCCTCGCGCCGCTTTGATTGGCGGTACCGCCGCGGGAAACATAGCCGTCCTCGGCGGCGGAAAATCCTCCGGCGTCACGATGCCGTTCCACTTGCCATCGCACATTTTTTCATTATAATACACCAGCATTCTGCGCCGCAGATCCTCGAAAAAGCAGGTATACGCCACGCACTGCGCCTGCTCTTTAGCACTTTCCGTCCCGGCTGGCAACACATTCCGGGCCGCAAATGTCGCAGTGCTTTCCTGCCCAGTTCCCGCATTTTCCATTCCCGCCAGCAGCGCGCTCCGGTCCGCGAAATAATACATCGCCGCAGTATAATACGCGGCGTGAATTTTCATCAGCACCATCTCAAAAAAGGCAGCCCGCTCCTCCTCTGGCAGGGATTCATAGATCGCGTTTCCCTTCTGATATATACTGCGAAGCTTATTTAACCGCACTGCGGCTTCATTCACCGCCCCGCCCTGCGGGAAAACATCCTCCTCCATGACCTCGATTTTGCGGGTGTTGGTCACCTGCGCGAAATCATTCAAAAGAGCTGCGGTCTCCCGGCCATGGCCGCCGGTGAAATTGCGGTCGATCCAGTCCGCGAGGTATTCGTCCACGTCAGCGGTTCTGTGCCAAATCCTTTTCGCTTCCTCCTCCGCGGACATCTGCTCCATCGGCGCTCCGCAATATGCTGCCATTTCCGCAGCAGTCTCCTGCACTGTCTCTTTTTCAGCCTTTGCACCTACACACTTTGCCGACCCATCCTCTTTCCCGGTCTCCCAGCCCAGCCGCAGCACAAACTCCATCTCCTGCTCCAGCGGCTTGATCGCTCCCATATTGGTCACCCAGAGCCTGCGGATGCCGTTATCGTATGCCTTCTCCAACTCATATTTCGTCTGCGCCAGCGGAAACGAGGAAATAAAGAGGTAGGACCGTCCCGGCGGCGCCCAGTAAGAATTGTGATAATAAATGCCGTTGCCGCCCTTGCGCTTGCGCGCCTCCTCGGACGGATACCGGCGGACATAGCCATAATTATCATTCGACCAGACCAGGGTCAGATCCTCCGGGAGATCGAGTCCGTTATCATATAATTCCAGGACCTCTTTATATGGGATAAAGAGCTTCCTGACCGAATCGACTCCTGAGCCATTCCCCTCGGACTTTATCGCTTCAGGCGCGCTGCTCCCCATCACCCCGGAAATAATCTCCTCCTGATCATGAATAATCCGCTCCAGCAGCTCGATTTTCAGCTGCCGCAGCTCCTCTACCGTCTCCGCGTGCAGGTTCGCCGTCTCAAAGCCTGAATCGTGGATTCCGCGCATTCCCAGCGTGTAGCTGACCTCAAAATCCTGATTCTGCTCCACGCTCTCCCGCCAGTATTCCTGCAGAATCTCGCGGTTGCGCCCCTCGATGGAATAATCATATCTCGCGCCCATGTAATTCTTCTTTTCCAGCCACGGCTGCCACTCCCGGTTATTGCTGCGCATCAGCATATCGCAGTGGGAGGTTCCTACCACCACGCCTATTTTATCAGCCAGCGCGCCGTTTTCCTTTTTCACATTGAAAGAATTCACATGCATGGCAGGCCAGATATAATTTCCCTTCAAACGCAGCAGCAGCTCGAAAATCTTCTCATAGGTCTTCACGCCGATGGTGTCCTCGCCCATGTGCAGCCTGACCCAGTGCTCCAGTTCCTCCTCATCGTTGATAAAAATCCCGCGGTACTCGATCCCGGGATAATCAAATTTCCTGTATCCGTCCTGCAGTAAAAAAGAGGCCCGCTCCCGCACCGGCACATCCGCCCAGAAATACCAGGGTGAAACGCCCAGCATCTCACAAAGCTCATAAATTCCGTAAATCGTGCCCCGGCGGTCGCTGCCCGCAATAATCAGGCGGTTTCCACAAACCTTAAGCAGGTAAGCTTCCCTGCGCAGGGCACCGTTCTCATCCGTGAAATCAGCCCGGCTGGTATAGGGCAGAATCATTTCAGACACACCCAACGTGCCAATGAGGATTTCCGGTACGCCTGAGCAGGCATTCCCGCCTTTTGAAGAAAAACTTTCCTCTTTGCCCGGTTCCCCTTGCCGGGAATCTCTCATTTTCTCCCGCCCAGCGCCCGTCGAAGCACCATCCACGTTTTGCTCTGAGACAGTCATGTCAGAATCCGTCCCCAAAAATCTCACCCGCAGGACCTTCTTCAAATCCGTCCGCAGATTGTCAGCCGCGATTTTCACCGCCTCGGATTCCCTCTGCTCTGAAACCATGCGGACTTCTCCGCCGTTCATAATTGTAAAGCTCATATCTCCTCCGATAGTTATAGATTGTCTATCACCGTCTGCGCCTCAAGCAGCCCCGCCCCGTACGCAGTCACCTTCACCCGTCCTGCGCCGGTTATAGCAAGCACCGCCGCGGCTTTCCCATGGTATAAATGAATCCTGTCCTCCGTCTTAGGCTCTGAGCTTTGCATATCACCGTTGTCCACGCCCACAATGCGGGCCGGCCCTTCCACAGTAAAACGCACCTGCGCACTTTCTTTGAAGACCGGATTGTCATCCTGATCATAGGCACGGACTTTCAGCAGCATCTGATAAAAAGCAGTTTCTGCCTGCCCGTGCTCTGCAGGGACAATACCAGTCTGCTGCTCTTTTTCCTCTGTAACCCCGTTCTTTTCATACGGAGCGCAAGGCTTCTTCAGCGAAATCGTCTGTTCCTCCTGCTCAAAGGAAAGCTTCACGGCTGCTCCCGGCGTCACCACCTCATGCCTGCAGACCTCTTTTCCGCCGTTGAAGCCAATCACGGTCACCTTCCCCGGCAAATAAGGCAGGCAGCCCGTGATGGTCCGGTTGGGATACGCCGCCGTTGGCTTTAAGAGAAATTCCTTCTCATTAACAAAAAGCTTCACCTGCTCGCAGTTGGTCGCAATCATATAAGGAAGCACCACACCCTGAAACTGCGGAAACTCCCAGTGTGTCTCATAGCGAGGATAGTCCCAACCCTCCTTCGTCCAATTACAGGGGATGGTGTAGTCCATGACCGCGAACCGCACCACAGGCTCCTTCGTCCAGTTGCTCTGATGTACCCAGGCGATCGGCCGCTTTTCCAGATCCGTGGAAAACAGCGCCCCGGACCAGCCCTTGGCCGGATATCCGATGGACTCTCCCAGATAATCGATGCCCGTCCAGATCATGCCGCCGATCACATAATCCCGCTTTTCCACATCCCACCAGGGATTTTCATCGGAATAATTCTGCAGAATATGATCCTGCCCGCGGAAATACATGAAAGTTTCCGTTCCCAAGATGGCCTTGTCCGGAATCAGCTCGTGAATCCGGTCGTACCACTGCTCCTGATAATTGCAGGAAATCAGGTCCACGCGGTCCGCAATCAGCTTAATCTGCCGGACGCGGTCGTCAATATCGTAGATTTCGCCCTCTTTCGCCTCGTCCACAAATTTCTGAATGTCAGCCACCTGCGACATGTCCACCTTTTCCGCAGTCGGATAGGTAAAATGCGGGTTCATGGCCAGGGAAACCTGCCTTGTTAAATCCAGTGACTTCACCCGCGCCACATGCTGCTCCAGGATCTCAAGCATGGAGGGATAGGACTGATTCTCCACCTCATTGCCCACGCCCCAGAACAAAATGCTCGGGCGGTTGCGGTCCCGCAGCACCATGGCGTCGATGTCCTGCTGCCACTCCGTCTCGTGATAACGGCCATAGGCGCCGCCGGTCCACTTGTCAAAGCACTCCTCGTACACATAAAAGCCCAGCTCATCGCACAGATCCAGCATTTCCGGCATATATAAATGATGTGCCAGCCGCAGGGCATTGCAGCCAATCTCCTTTAAGGCGAGCAGGCGCTGCCGCCAGATTTCAGACTGAACCGCCGTGCCGAAGGCTCCCGCCTCCTGGTGGATACAGACGCCCTTCAGTTTTACGGACTCACCGTTGATAAATAAACCTTTTTCCGGGGATAATTCCACGGTGCACAGACCGATTTTCAGGGAAAGTTCATCCAGAACCCGCCCGTCTGCAGGCAGAGTTGCCTCAGTCTGTGCATTCTGCCGTCCATTCTGCAGCTCATTCTCTGCCTTCTGTTCTTCGTCCTGCACCCCGCAACCCGCGATATTCGAGTTTATTTCGTCCCCACTTTCCAGCAGCTGTAATTTCAGGTCGTACAGCGTCGGCTGCTCCGCACTCCACAGGGCCGGTTCCGATATCGTCAGGCTAATCAGACCGCAGCCCTCCGCGACATATACCGGTCTTGCCCCTGTAATTTCAGCAGCTCCTCTCTTTTCCGCCTCCTGAAATGCGCCCGCGCAATCCTCGTCAACGGTTTCTTTATCGCCTGCTTTCCGGACATCTGTTTCTCTCAGCGACACCACCGCCCGCACCGGCCGCTCCGTCCCCGTATAAATCTCAAGCTCCGTCTGCTCCTCCCCCACATGGGTCAGAACCTGCACCTCATCCCTCTCCAGGTGAACTGCCGACAAAATCTCCAGATACACCTTCCGGTAAATCCCCGCCCCGCTGTACCACCGATCCGCGGGCTGCGCCGTATTATCCACCTTTACCAGAATTTGATTTTTACCTGATCGAACCGCCTCCGTGATATCCAGCGCAAACGGACTGTATCCGTATTTCCTGCCGCCCACGCAAATATCATTCACCCAGACGGTACTGTTCTCATAAACACCGTCGAAGCACAAACGACAGATTGCGTCAGGCAATGCCTCTTCACCATTCCCCGCTTTCTTCCCTTCGATATCATCCGAAAGCTCCCGCGTCTTAAACAGCAACGCCTCATCCAGCACAAACTCCCTCTGATACCAGCCGATCCCCCAGCGGTCAGAATATCCCTGCGCCGCGCCCTGCTTCATTTCTTTGTTATAAGGGCTCGCGATCTGCCAGTCATGCGGCAGCGTCACAGGAGCATACTCCAAACTCTCTGCCGAAGTCTTTTCCATCGGTTCAAATCCCCGGTGCAGGGCAAATTTCCAGTTATCGTTTAAGCTGATTATTTTTCGCATGTGTAATCCTCCTCTATGATTTCCGGTTTCAGTCCGGTCTTAAATACCGAAGTGCTTCCGTAAACTGATCTCTGTTTTCATGCAGATATGCCTTCCAGCAGCCCACATCAGTAATAATCCGTACCCGCTTACGCCTTCTCCACCGTGTAAACCGCCGTCCCGTGCGGTGCGATCTCAGCACAGATACACCCGCCGCAGGGAATATCCTCATGCGCCCACAGATCCCGCACCAGAATATTCCCGCCGCCAAAGCCCCGCCGAGTCAGGTCATACTCCACAGCCGCGGGCTGTTCGGTTCTGTTGAGGAAGGCCAGCGCTTTCCGGCCGGGATCGCCGTTTCCAAGCTCCTTGCACCAGACCCCCACGCCGTTGTCCAGCGTCTGAATGAGCCGCGCCTGCAGGCAGGCGCAGTCCTGGTCAAGCGCGATCAGCTCCTTATTTTTCAGGATGCGCAGCGTGCTTTCCGGAATCTTCGTCAGGTCGCAGCCGATCATCAGTGGCGTGGACATCATGCACCACATGGCGAAATGCGTCTTTTCCTCTTCCTCGCTCATGCCGTTGCCCAGCTGCATCATATCCAGGTCGTTGACATGGCCGGGGCCGCAGTATCCGGCCAGATCACGGATTTTATCAATCTGATACATCACCGATTCAAAATTTGGGGCGATGTCCGCGCCCGTCCGCCAGGAATCCGCCACTTCAGCCACCCACGCTCCCGGAAATTCCCAGCAGCAGACGTTATAGACGATCTGCCGCCCGGTTCTCTCCCGGATTTCGTCGATGATCGCGCCGATCTTGCTGTACTGCTCCTGCTTATCCAGACCCAGCCTTAGACCGCCGCACCAGTCCACCTTAATGAAATCAAAACCGTAGGTCTCCAGATACAGCTTCAGGTCCTGCTCCTCATACCCGTAGAGGCCGACGCCCTTTCCGTTCTCGCCCTCATGGTCATAATAAAAGCCGCAGGTGTTGTCGCCGCTCTCCGAGTAAATACCGGCCTTCAGCCCCTTTTCATGCGCATAATCCGCAATCACCTTAATGCCGTTGGGGAACCGCGTCCGGTGCGTCTGAAGGTTTTCCTCCCCGTCCCGGCCCCCGAAAAAGCCGTCGTCAATATTCACATACTCGTAGCCGCAGTCCTTCAGCCCGCTCTCAATCAATGCGTCAATCTGCTCCCGGATCTTCTCTTCGCTGATATGCGTCCTGAAACAGTTCCACGATGCCCATCCCATGATCGGGGTTTTTCTTCTGTCCGCCATAATCAATTCCTCCATCAGGATTTCAGACTATACTGAAAATGTCTCTCCTTCTGCCTCCTTAAGCTCCGTGCACATCAGCAGAAACGCTCCCACACCGTGCAGATCATTCACACTGCAGGGCCGTTCACAGTAAAAACGATAATCGCCCACGCCCGTGCCAACGCAGACGTGATTGACCAGCAGGTCCTCACCGTCCCATTTAAGGCTTTTCACCACACCGTCAAAGGCTCTTTGCGCCGCGGCAAGCGCCTCTGGCCCCATCAGACCGGTTCGCGCCGCCCGCGCCAGCCCCGCCGCAAACAGGCAGGAGCAGGAATTTTCCAGCCAGTTGCCTTCCTGTCCGCCCTTATTGACTACCTGATACCAGCGGCCATCCTCGCTCTGATATTTCAGAACACTCTCCAACAGATCCTTTACCACGGCTGCAAGCTCCCGATATCCGTCCTGTTCCGGCTCCATCTGCGCCATCACATCCTGGATTCCCACCGGCACCCAGCCAATCGATCTGCCCCAGAATTCCGGCGCCAGCCCCGTTTCCTTATCACACCAGGGTGCCTGTCTGCTCTCATCCCAGGCATGATACCACAGGCCGGTTTTCTCATCGCGGGTATGCTCCCGCATCAGCAGAATCTCCTTCACGATTTCTTCCATCGGCTCCGGCTTTTCAAAGCGTCTGGCATACTCCGCCGCGAAGGGGCCCAGCATATAGAGCCCGTCCAGCCACATCTGTCCTTGAAAGCGCACCTTATGATAAAAGCCGCCGCACTCACAGCGCGGAATATCCTTAATCTGCGCCGCCACACTGTCCAGGCAGGCCCGGTATTTTTCATCCCCGGTCGCGTCCAGCAGCGTGTAGAGCAAAATCCCCGGCTGGATATCGTCCAGGTCCGCATGATCGTATTTTATGATCTTCCCGTCCGCCGTAAAAACCGAATCCACCCAGTCCGCGGCGTAATTCAGATACGCCGGATTGCCCGTCAGCCGCCAGGTCTTCAGGACACCGGATAAAAAGACGCCCTGGTGATAATGAAAATGCCCCTTCGGCGGCAGATCCGCCGCGGCATATTTCCGCATCATGGTGTCGCAGGCCGTGCGGGCGTAGTCAAGCGATGTTAATGTTGTTCCTTCCTTCATTTACAGGCTCCTCCTGTCTGTTCTTTTGCTCTCATTTCGGTCTGTTTTCCCCGCCTGCACAACGAGCCACTGGAATACTTCAGTGGCTCATCACGCATTATTATAAGGAGTGGCTTTATGACCATAATTATTGTAAGCTCTCCAGTTCACTTTTTCCAACTGATTTCAGACAGTTTCTTCCTCATTTTGACCATTTATTCAGATGCGGACCAGCTCTCCGACGCGTTCTCCCGCACACCTCCCAACCTCATTATAGGCGGCCTGATAATAATGAAACGCATCCTTCATCAGACCGCGCTCCTTCATGGACGCAAATTCCGTGGATACCATGGTGACGCCGTCAAGCCGCTGCGGAATCTGATCCTGCGCGTCCATAATTTCCTGATAGCTGATCGCTTCCAATCCATTGTAATGGCCAATGCGGATCAGGAAGCACTGTTCCACGCCCAACTCCTGCATATGCTGCCAGAATTTCTTAAAGCAGCAAATATATTCCCCGCCGCTCATCTTATGATCTCCGTCCGTTTCTCCCTGACACCAGACGAGAAACGTATGCCTGACTAAAATATGATTATCCGCCAGATAATGCCGGGCGCCGTCAAGCCGCCGCTCCACATCCGCCATAAACGGCATCCCCGGCAGCCACTTAAGGATGGAAGAACCTCCTTTGGACGCCGAAATTCCCACCACCGGCACCCCTGTCCGCTGATAGCAGGCGTTCACAAAGGAAGTGACCAGCGAGCCGGTCTTCATTTTCCCATCATCAATGCCGTCAGGACAGTTTTCCGCCCTGCCGAAAGGCTCCTCAAGCGGTGACAGACAATCCGGCGCGGTAATCGCCCGATATTCATAGCCCGCGCCTTCTGCTGCCTGCGGCGCAGTCTCACGCCACCGGTCACTGGTGACGCCGCGGCCTGCCATGTTGGATTGTCCCATAAATAAAAACAGATCAACCATTATTTTTCTCCTGCCCTGCACACGCTTGGATCCGGGTGAAAGCCTCTGATAATCGGGTTTTGATATTTCATCATTTATGTGCCTCCATCTATCTGGACGAAGTTATTATAACGCGGCGTGTCCATTTTTCAAATCATTATTTGCTCGTTTTTGTCCGTTTTTCAAATTTCAGATACATACCTGTAAAAGCCCTTTTCTGAGATCTGCAATTTCTCCCCGCCAGCTCTGACAAACCAGTAAATTCTCCCTTTGGTTTTGACACGTCAAAAAAGGGCGCAGGTACGAAGCAGCCCGTATCCGCGCCTTTTTATATGAATAAGCTTCCTTTACAGCGACCCCTTGCGGCTGATGCTCAGCCACACGCTGTCCACGCCCAGCAAAATCAGGTAAAGCCCCAGCACGCCGCCCAGCGTGATAAACGCGATCCGCGGCTCAAAGAGCATAATGAAGCCCAGGCAGATGCCGATGATGTTGATGATCATCGTGAAATAAAAGTGCAGGTCCCCGAAGGTGAAGCGGATATAATTTAACCGCGTCAGGCGGGAAACACAATGCGCGATAAACCACAGCGGGAACAGAATCAGCAGTACCGCCTTGCCCGCGTCCTGGTGGAGCAGCAGCATGCAGCCGGTCATCACGCTTAAAATACCTGTGATCAGGGAAAGCACCGGGCCAAAACCAAAGAACACCTCCTGCCGGGCGTAGGCCACAATGTCCAGAATGCCAAGGAAAACTGCCAGGATAGCGTAAATGACAACCGCGCTCGTGAAAACAAGGTTGGGGCGAACCAGCGTCAGCACACCCAGTGCAATCAGAATAATCCCCTCCGCCAGTCTTACCCGGCCGTAACCAGAACGATTTCTCATACTTCCTGCCCTCCTGCCATCGGCTCTTCCTGTACTGGCTGCCCGTAGTCGTCCTGCGTGCGGGTATCCGTGATCGCAATCGGCCTCTGTAAGATTTCCATGAACTCCTCGCCCGTGATGGTTTCCTTTTCATAAAGGTACATGGCGATTTCATCCAGCTTCTGCCTGTTTTTCTGAAGGATTTCCAGCGCTTTTAAGTGCTGCGTCTTCACAACCTCCACGACCTTTAAATCAATCTCTCTGTGTTTCTGCCGAGCAGGCTAAGGAGGCGTCGCCGCCAAGGTACTGGTTCGTCACAGTCTCCATGGCAACCATATCAAAGTCATCGCTCATGCCGTACTGCGTGATCATGGCTCTGGCTAACTTTGTCGCCTGTTCAATATCATTGGATGCGCCCGTCGTAATTTCCCCGAAAACAAGCTCCTCGGCGGCGCGGCCGCCGGTATAAATCGCGATCTTATCCTCGATCTCGCCCTTGGTCATCAGATATTTATCCGCGGTCTCCACCTGCATGGTGTAGCCCAGCGCCCCGGAAGTGCGGGGTATAATCGTAATTTTCTGCACCGGAGCGGTGTGGCTCAAGGACGCTGTCACCAGCGCATGACCTACCTCGTGGTAAGCCACCACCTGCTTTTCGTGATCGGAAATCACCGCATTTTTCTTCTGATATCCCGCGATAATTACCTCCACGCTCTCCTCTAAGTCCGCCTGCGTCACATAGGCCCGGTTGTCACGCACCGTCCTGAGCGCCGCCTCGTTTACGATATTGGCTAACTCCGCGCCGGAGGCACCGGAAGCCATTCTGGCGATGGTGTGGAAATCCACGTCCTCGCCCAGCTTAATTTTGCGGGAATGCACTTTTAAGATTTCCTCACGGCCTTTCAAATCAGGCAGCTCCACCGGCACGCGCCGGTCGAACCGTCCAGGCCTGGTCAGCGCCGGGTCCAGCGACTCGGGGCGGTTCGTGGCCGCCAGAATGATGACGCCGTTATTTCCCTCGAAACCATCCATCTCGGTCAGCAGCTGGTTTAAGGTCTGCTCTCTCTCATCATTTCCGCCCATCATGCCGTCTCGCTTTTTGCCGATGGCGTCGATCTCATCGATGAAAACAATACAGGGTGCCTTCTCCTTCGCCTGCTTAAAGAGGTCGCGTACCTTGGACGCGCCCATGCCAACGAACATTTCCACAAATTCGGAACCCGACATGGAGAAGAACGGCACATTCGCCTCCCCGGCAACCGCCTTGGCGAGCATCGTCTTGCCGGTGCCCGGAGGGCCGACAAGCAGAACGCCCTTGGGCATCGACGCGCCGACATCGGTATATTTCTGTGGATTGTGCAGGTAATCCACGATCTCCGCCAGACTCTCCTTAGCCTCCTCCTCACCCGCAACATCCGAGAAATGGATGCCCTCCGAGTCCGGCACATAGACCTTGGCGCTGCTCTTGCCCAACCCCATGCCGCCTCCGAAGGACATGGCGTTTTTGCCTCCCATGGCGTTCATCATTTTTCTGCTCATATACTGCCCCAGCGCGATGAAAATCACCAGTGGCAGCACAAAGGAGACCAGGAAGCTTAAGATAGGTGACGTCGTCGAGGTCTCCACCTTTGAAAACGTCGCCCCGGACGCATACAAACGCTCCACCAGGTTCGCATCGTCCATGGCGATCGTCAGATAAATATTTTCCCCGGACGCGTCCGTGAAATAAATCTCCTCATCGTCGATTTCCACCTCTCCGATGTCCTGCTCCTCGATCATCCTCATAAATGTCCCGTAATCCACCTCCGTCACAGTCGTCACGGAATCGGAAATGAGCGGTGAAATGATCAGATCAAAGACAAGCATGATGAGAAGCACAATCACATAATAATAAATCAATGGTTTTTTAGGATTTTTGACTTCTTTCATAAGCTTTCCCGCTTTCTTTTTGGGTGTGCAGACTCTTCATATCCGGGAAACCCGGCTCTCCCACTCCTGAATCTTCACACAGTTTTTACAGTTTCTGGTTGCTGTTCTTTTTCCTTCAAGGGAAAAATTTAGCACGAAAATTAGCACTCGTCAATGTCGAGTGCTAATTGTTTATCCTTTTCATTCTTTTTTTAGATAAAAGTGTCGTTCCGTCCCGATCAGAGCACATATAAGGTATACTCTGATGGTACGCATTCATATCCGCCCCTTGTGCTATATCATCTCCCGCAGCAGCACCTCCAGCTCGTCCTCCTCCTGCTCTGACAGGCCCACTCTGTTTGGACGTCTTTTTCTCTCCTCACGACGCTTCGGCTGTGGAATGTCCTCCACCTGACTCATGGACTCATTTAATTTCAGGCGCGGCACCAGATGGTTCTCAAAATATTCCACCAGTTTTAAGCGCAGCAGCTCGTACTGACCCTGCGCATCGAACAGGCTTCGCGCCGAGAAAAAAAGATAGAGCTCCAGGGCGCAGATCGCATAATAGGAGAGCGCCGCCGTAAACGGCTCTGACAGGGCCAGGACCCGGAAAGCGCCGACGCCCGCGCCAATCAGGCTGTAAAACAGGAACTGGACGCTCCATCTGCCGAAGGCACGGCGATTTAATCCGCAGATTTTTTCTTTTGCGAGGCAGTTATCCACAAAAACAGGAATATCCGCGACCTCGCCGTTCATATGATAGCACTGGACGAATTTAGAGTGGATGGCTTTCAGGGCTTTGTGGGAAACGGTGGACATATTTTCCGCGCCGTTAAGAAGGCTCTTATCGTGCAGCCAGAGGGTGACCTGCATGAGCAGAGACAGGGCAAAAAAGAACGCGATCCAGGCGGAGATGTAGTTTTGTTTCAGGAGGATATCGAACATGGTATGTACCTTCTTTCTGAGAATTGACAAATCACTTGTCTTCCTCATTATAGAAGATACAACTATAACTTGTCAGTCTGAAAGCATCGACAAATCCTGCAGATTGCCGCGCGTCCCTTACGAGCATACCTTGCTCAAAATCCTCATTGACTTTACGCCCTTCCTGGGGTACATTAGTAAGCAGGAAATTTAAAAATACACACGCAGAAAAAGAAAGGACTTTATCATGACATACTCTTATAAGACAAGCGGCACCTGCTCCAAACAGATCGATGTTGAACTTGAGGACGGCATCATCAAAAAGGTCGCCTTCACCGGCGGCTGCAACGGCAATACCAAGGGCATCAGTTCTCTGGTAGTTGGTATGAAAGCGGAGGATGTGATCGCCCGCACGCGCGGCATCACCTGCGGCCCGAGACCGACCTCCTGCCCGGATCAGCTCTCCCACGCGCTTGAGGAGGCACTGGCAGCGGCACAGTAAGCCAGACGCATAGACTTATCAATCGGTAAGTCAACCCGGGTGACCCGGCTCATCAACCAGTAAATCAACCGGATGGCGGCAGACAGCGTGCGCAGCTGGCAGGCTGTCCGCCATCACCCTGAAGGATATTGTATGAAAAAAATCGTGCTCACCGGCGGCGGCACCGCCGGTCATGTAACGCCGAACATCGCCCTTCTCCCGCATTTAAAGGAGGCCGGATATGAGGTTTCCTACATCGGCTCCTACGACGGCATTGAGAAAAAGCTGATCGGCGATTTTGGCTTGCCCTATTATGGGATCTCCACAGGAAAGCTGCGCAGATATTTTTCCTGGAAAAACTTCTCCGACCCCTTCCGTGTGCTGAAGGGCTTTTCGGAGGCCAAAAAAGCGTTAAAGGAAATCCGCCCGGATGTTGTCTTCTCCAAGGGCGGTTTTGTCAGCGTCCCTGTGGTGCGCGCCGCGGCCAGCCTTCACATTCCCTGCATCATCCACGAGTGTGACATGACGCCCGGCCTGGCCAATAAGCTCTGCATTCCCGTGGCACAGAAGGTCTGCTGCAACTTCCCGGAGACCGTCTCCATGCTGCCTGCCGACAAGGCGGTGCTGACCGGCACCCCCATCCGGGAGGAATTATTTCAGGGAGACAGGGCAAAGGGGCTCACCCTCTGCGGTTTTACCAATGAAAAGCCTGTCATTATGGTCATCGGCGGCTCCCTGGGCGCGGTGCACGTCAACGATCTCGTGCGCGCCGCACTGCCCAGACTTTTAAAGGATTTCCAGGTCGTGCATCTTTGCGGAAACGGGAAGCTTGACGAAACGCTGACCGGCACGCCCGGCTATATCCAGTTTGAATACGTCAAAGAAGACTTAAAACATCTTTTCGCCGCCGCCGATGTCGTCATCAGCCGCGCCGGTGCCAACGCAATCTGCGAGCTGCTGGCCTTAAAAAAGCCGAACCTCTTAATCCCGCTGCCGGCAAATGCCTCCCGCGGCGACCAGCTTTTAAATGCGCGCTCCTACGAAGCGCAGGGCTACAGCGTTGTCAAAGAGGAGTCCGAGCTGACGCCGGATATTCTGGCGGATACCATGCGCGCACTTTACCGGGATCGCGATTCCTATGTAAGCGCCATGGCAAAGAGCACCCAGACAGAGGCTATTTCCACGATTATGGGACTGATTACACAGGTATAACTGCACGTACAGGGGCAGCCTTTCGCTGCCCCTTTTTGTCGAAACAGTCTTTTTCCTGCTCTCGCACAGAGCCATCTTCGTCTGCTGTTTTACGCTCTCTCCCTGAGACGCTGCCCCTCGCCGCCCGCATTCAGAAGCCTGACGCCTGCGCTCAACCGCCCCTGCTCTCCTCTTCTTCCTCCAGCTCCAGCTCGGCAAATTCCTCTCCGTCGAAAAAATCCTGCACCTCAATCCCAAGTCCCATGCAGAGCTTTGCCAGCGTATTGATCCCCGGATTCTGACTCTTTCCGTTCATAATGCTTTTAATTGTGGAGATATGTACCCCCGAACCGTGCGAGAGCTGGTAGAGACTGCAGCCCTTCTCATAGCACAGCTCCGTCAGCCGTTTCGCAATCGCTTCCTGTGATTTCATGACCTGCTCCCTTAATGTACCGCCTTACTGAAAGGTCCCTGTGAACACTTTCAGGCTTTTCTCCTTCCTTCTATATCATACTCTTTTTTATTCTCTCATGCTGACGATATATCGTCCCAAACGACAATTTTGAAAACTTTTTTGCTGCCCTGGCTGCTCACGCCGCGGGCATTTCATTTACACTCTTTTTCTTCTGAAAATCGATGAAAATGTCAAAAATGGTTCACGGATTGCTTCGCACTTCCACTATCCGGATATCATCTTGATTTTCATGCGCATTTCCTGTATAGTGAATTAGAATTATTATACTTCTTTTTTCATGAAAAAACGTGACTAGATAGTGTCACAGGAAGGAAAATTATGTGGTATTTTGACAGCGATTATCTGGAGGGCGCCCACCCGAAAATCCTTGAGCGCCTGCTTGCAACAAACTCAGAACAGACGCCCGGTTACGGCGAGGATTGTTACTGTACTTCCGCAAAAGAAAAAATCAGAGCGGCCTGCAACTGTCCTGACGCGGACATTTATTTTACTGTGGGCGGTACCCAGACCAACGCACTGATCATCGACAGCCTGCTGCACAGCTACGAGGGCGTCGTGTCCGCCCAGACCGGACATGTGAACGTACATGAAACCGGCGCGATTGAATTCACAGGACATAAGGTTCTGCCCCTGCCGCAGTATGATGGCAAGCTGTCCGCCGCAGATCTGAGTGCTTACCTGAAAAGCTTCTGGCAAAACGGTGACCGCGAGCACATGGTTTTCCCCGGCATGGTCTATATTTCACACCCTACCGAATACGGTACCCTCTACACCAAAGAGGAACTGACCGCCATTCACGATGTCTGCCATGCATACGGGATCCCGCTGTATTTAGACGGGGCGAGACTCGGCTACGGCCTGATGAGCCGCCGCACAGATGTGACACTGCCTGACATCTGCCGCCTGTGCGACGTCTTCTATATCGGAGGCACCAAGGTGGGCGCTCTCTTCGGGGAGGCCGTCGTTTTCACACACCGGAATACGCCGGCACACTTCACCGCCCTGATCAAACAGCACGGCGCGCTTTTAGCAAAGGGGCGCATGCTGGGAATCCAGTTCGACACCTTATTTACGGACGGATTGTATTTTGAGATCAGCGCCCACGCCATCGACATGGCCGAGCGCCTGAAGGATCTGTTTGTGAAAAAAGGCTATGAGCTCTTCATGGACTCTCCCACGAACCAGCAGTTCATCATCCTGGAAAATGATCTGGTTGAAAAGCTGTCAAAGAAAGTCTCCTTCAGCTACTGGGAGCCGCTTGACAACCATCGCTGTGTGGTGCGCTTCGCCACGAGCTGGGCGACTACGGAGGAACAGCTGAACGCGCTGGCGGAATTTATCTGACAGCCAGATCACACAATATGCCTCATCAAAGCACCTTTCACTGCTCAATCGCACCATGAAAACCATATGAGAGTCATTTCCACCAGCTGGCAAAACGTCAAAAACACCCTGATCCTCTATTGTAAGAATCAGGGTGTTTCTGTAGTATGCTGTCTGGTGCATGCGATTATTTCCTGCATATCACCGGACAGACTTGATACGATTTCTTATTTCTCATACAGGAACTTCTCCGGCAGTTCGACATGGAAATCCTTCGCCAGCTCTCTGAACTCATCCGGCTGAATCGTATTCAGCTTGTTCGGCGTCATCGCCAGCACCTTGCAGAGGATCTCCGCGGATTTCTCCACCGTGTGCATCAGACCGAAGGTCTCATCAAAAGTGGTGCCGGAGCAGAACACACCATGGTGCGCCCAGATCGCCGCATTGTAATCCTGCATCTTTTTGGAAGTCTCGATCCCGATGGCTTCTCCGCCGGGAACCATCCAGCCGATCACACCCACGCCCTCCGGGAATACCACCGGGCACTCAGTCGCCATCTCCCAGAGCTCTCTCGTAAAGACCTCGTCCGTCAGCGGAAGCACGAATGTCAGCGCAATGGTGTTGGTGGGATGCGCATGATAAATGACACGGTGCTGACCGTTTGTTGTCTTCTTTTTCACCTCATGGTTCATCAGATGCGACGGCAGCTCACTGGTTGGTCTGCCGCCTTCCACCAGACCCCAGCGAATCCGGTAGTTTTCACCGGTCTCATCCACCTCAATGATGCACAGGCAGGCCTCCGGGTCAACCGGAACATTACGGAAAAACTTGCCGCTGCCGGTTACCAGGAAATACTCTCCAGCCAATCCCGGTACATGCGCGCCGATCGGCGTCCACGGCGCCTGATCGTTTAAACGCTCCTCGACGCTCTCCACCTCATGCCTTGTCATGCGGTAGGACAGGTTGCCGCCGTTTCTCTCATGCCAGCCGAGCCGGAAGCCATCATCTGCCATCTTGATAAAACCCTGCATAAACTTTGTGTCCAATACCTTCATAGAAATACCCTCTCCTTTTTCAATATAATTTCCCCGCGCGGCAAAAATGTATATTTGGAAACTGTAGCCCGTGCATGTGGGATTTTGCTTGAATAAACTTGGTTTTTGTTGTAATCATATTATAATCTGTGTTGATTTTATTGGCAATATGTGGTTTTGCCGGTTTCTGCCTCTGTTTAACCCACTTTTTGGGCATTTTGTACCGCCCGGACGCGTTTCAGGAACTCCTCAGTCAAACCACTCCGGTAAAACCCCGCTGCGTTTTGCGGCCGAAGCTGCCTTTTGTTCTGTCGTCTGTTCCAAAGCCTGTGCGCCCGGCGCCTGCTGCCCGCAGCTGTCCGCTCCATTCTCAACGGCTACAACAGGCTCTCCTGCAGATATAACCGCCGCAGCCTCCTGTACCGCCGGCTTTCCCTCCTCAAAATAGGTATGGATTAACCCTTTGATGAACTGATTGGCAGAGAGCCCGCTCTCCTCTAAATACGCGCGCATCCTCTCATAATCCGCCATGTCCACCGGCGAATATTTGATGGAAATCATCTTCGTCTTTTCATCATACTTTTTCTGTGCTGCCTTCTGCGCTGTCGAGGTTTTTACAGCTTCCTTTTCCACTGTCTTCTCCTGTGCCATTGTATTACCATCCCTTTCTTTTCTCACAGCGCGGCGTCCCTCATAAACGCCGCCTGCCGTTTTATCACCTGTGATCGACCAGACATTTTCCGTCCACAATCACCAGCTTTACATTTGTCAGGTTGATCAGCGGATCGCCGTCCGTGATGACCACATCCGCGTCCTTGCCCACCTCAAGGGAACCGACTCTGTCCTCGATTCCGATGTGCTTTGCAGGATTGATCGTGATGGCCTGCAGCGCCGCGAACGGATCCATCCCCTCTTTCACCGCGTAACCGGCGCACAGCGGCAGATACTGCTGCGGAATGACCGGCGCATCCGTGATAATGCTGACCTGTAGACCGGCCTTTGCCAGAACGCCCGGCGTCGCGAAGCTTTTATGCTTCAGCTCCACCTTGGTAGCGTTTCCGAAAGACGGCCCCACCGCGACCGGGAAACCGGCCCGCACCAGTTCATCCACGATCAGCGCGCCGTCCGTGCAATGTTCCAGTGTCACCTTTAAATCAAATTCCTTTGCAATGCGCAGTACCGTGCAGATATCGTCGGCTCTGTGCGCATGCACCTTTAAGGGAAGCTCTCCCCTTATCACCGGCAGCATTGCCTCCAGCTTCATGTCAAACTTCGGCTTTTTCGAGGCATCATCTCCCGCCGCTTTTAACTTCTCATCATACTCCCTCGTCTGAAAGAGCACCTCTCTTAACTTTGCCGCCACGGTCATTCTGACGCTGCAGCCCTTCCGGTCATAGCAGCGCTTGGGATTCTCACCGAAAGCCGCCTTCATGGCGACAGGATTTCTGACAGCCATGTCATCCACGCACGTCCCGTAGGTCTTCACCGCAAAGAAGGTACCGCCCAGGATATTGGCGCTGCCGGGACCGGTCGCAACCGTCGTGACGCCGCCCTCCAACGCCATGTGCACCGCTTCATCGAAGGGATTGAAGCTGTCAATTCCGCGCAGCTGCGGCGTAATCGGCTCTGTCATTTCATTGTAATCCTTATCCCCACTCTGCGCGTAAGGATCCAGCCCCAGGTGACTGTGTGCGTCCACAAAGCCGGGATAGACGCTTAAGCCTTCGGCGTCTATGACTTCCTCGCCTTCGTCAGGCGAAAGCCCCGCACCGATCGCGCTGATTTTGCCGTTACGAATCAGGATGTCCGCCTGATAAGCCTCTCTGTGAACCGCATCATGTAATGTTCCGTTTCTGATCAGCATATGTTTCTCCTCCGTATTCGCCGCATATCCGCGGTCAGTCCGACCGCGAACACCGTTTTTTTCATTATAAAGAAGCCGCCGGGCAAAGTCAATAAAACAATCTCGCCAAAAGCCAAAGACACCGGCTGCAGCCCCCGTTGAACCAACCTGCCAGAAGAAAAGGACAGCCCGGCTGCCTCCGCTTTGGGAGACAACTCGGGCTGTCCTTCCATTTTCTGTTTCAGAAAACAATCAGAGCACAATCGCGTTGATGGTCTCGATCAGGTCCACCACAGAGGAGCGCAGCACCAGGGACACCGGCTCGCCGTCGATCACCGCCAGGCAATAGGTGCCGTCATAGCGGTAAAGCTCCACTTCCACCTGCCCGGCATTGTCATTCTCCAGGTAAGCGATGAAGGAAATCTCCAGCTCTCCCGTGGCCTCTTCATCCGTAAAGCTCTCAGCAGTCACAGCTGCAATCGCATCTGACAGGGTATCCGCAGACACTTCCACGCGGTAGTTTTCAATGTCGTCATCCTCCTCCAGGTCATCGGCGCTCACCACCTCGCCGTCGTAATAATAATAGTACAGGCGGACGGTTTCGTCATCATCCGAATTTTCCTCGTCAACCTCAGAGTAGATCGTGTAAGCCACGCCGTCGATGGTAAAGTCAAGCTGATAAACGTCCTCGAAATTCGCTGACAGCACCTCCGCATGTCGCAGATCGTCATACCCGCAGGCAATCAGATACTGGTAGCGCACGCTGGTCAGCTCATAGATAATCTGTGAATCATCCACGCGCACATACATGCTTAAGGAAGTCATATCAACCTCTTCTCCTTCCTCCAGTTCCTCTTCTGCCTCAGCAAGCTCATCCTGGTTGACAGCGAGGGTCAGCGTCACCGTTTTGGTATAAATTGTCTCGTCGCCGTCCTCGTCGGTCTCCGTATAAGGATATTGCACCGTGATTGCCAGCAGCGGATCGTTGAAGCCATACAGCTCAAGCTCCTCCTCGGTCGCGTTATAGCTGACATATTCACTCAGCACTGTATTCGAAAAGCTTCTCAGATAGCTTTCCACACTGTCGGTATCAAGCGGCTTATCTCCATCCTCCAGGAAATAAAGATCATCCGTACAGTAGGTGTTCGCACTGTCTTCTTCGTAGTAAATCGTATAATTCTGCGCCCCTGTGAAGGTGATGGTGTCCGCCTCCTCGATCGTGTCGATCGTATCATGCAGGATCATGCTGCTTAACTCCAGGTCATAATAATCATACGGATCCACCACCGCCAGGTAAACGTTTCCGTCGCCAAACTCGATATAACGCTCCGAATCCAGCGTACTGAAGCTGCCCAAATTGATTTCATAAACCGTCTCATCCTCAAGAGTGATGTTGATGGTACAGACCGGATCATCCAGACCGTACTGCTCATAATCCGTCACCTCTTCAATGATGAAATCCGCTTCATACTCCGCAAAGACATCCAGAAGGGAGTTGATTTTCTCCTCACTGGCCGGGAACGCCTCGTCATCATCATAAACCCACTCGCCGCTTTCAGAATCCTTGTGGAACGCGAGAGAATTTTCCTCCGTCTCCCAGGACAGGGCAGTGACCGTCTCGGCATCGATATTCAGCACCACCTCGTTGCTGGTATTGATCTTCTCCTGCTCCTCATTGTAGCGGGATACGGCGAAGGTAGCTACGCACAGCACAGCGAGAACGCCCAGCAGAATATAGATTCTCTTAGCTCTTTTCATTTTGCAGGCTCCTCCTTCTTAACAATACGCACACACCGATGCCCAGATAAACCACCGGGAACACACCGATCATGACCACCTTCAGCATGGACGATGTCGCGTCGCTGATGGTCAGATAATTATAATCTAAAGATCTGCTGCTGATGGCCAGCGCCTCGCGCTCCCCGACCATATCGGAAATCACATTCAGCGTCAGATCCACGTTCGCACCGGAGGAGTAGGAATTATACGCATCCTCTAAGAAGCCCGCTCCGGAGAACCACACAAGCTTGCCGCCGTTATTCGTTTCGATGGAAACGCCCACCGCAAAGGAACCGTCGATATCTCCGTCCTCCTTATCGTAGGTCGTCAGGCTGTAGCCGTCCACCTTGCTGAAGGCCGATTCAGACGTGGTTAAAAGCTCCGTCACCGTTCCGTAGGTCTCATCCCCGGAAACAGTCAGGCCGGAAGCGATGGACATGACTACATAATAATTCTCCTCAATCAGAGCGTCCGTCACGTCGCTGCTTTGAATATTGGGCAGCAGCAGGTAGGGATAATACACATAATTAGTCCGCTCCGCCTCAATCACAACGCCCTCTTCCACGGTCACGCCGTAGTATTCCAGAAGACTGTTTAAATTGTCAAAGGTTTCGCCGTCCACCGGCCCCGCGATGACAAGCAGACTGCCGCCATTATACACCCAGTCGGAGAGCATCTCCACCTCGTCCTCAGACAGATCGCTCTGCGGCTCATAAATCAGGATACAGTCCGCGTCCTCCGGCACCTCATCCACCTGCAGAAGCGACAGGGACTGCGTCTCGATATTGGATTTCTCCACCTGCTCCGAGAAGGTTTCCGGCAGGTCGCTTTCGCCATGGCCCTCCAGAACATACATGATGGGCAGCTCATCACTGGTCACGTAATCGATGGCGGAGGTGATGCAGCCCTCACCATCGAAGGAGCTTGTCGTAGTCATCCCGTAGTAACTCAGCTCCTGCTCATAGATATCCGACCAGGAGATATACCGGTATTTGTCCCCGCACTCCACGATCAGGCTGTTATTGGTCACGGTCTCATCCGTATACTGCGCCGCGAAGGTCGGGTAGACGTCCGGATTCTTCTTCACCACCGTCACATGGTCTGACAGGCTCTCATATTTCGCCAGCAGATTCTGCAGAATGGAGTTCTCCGAACCGGACTGCACGATCCAGTAGATCGTGATATCGTCCTCCAGGTTATTTAACACCACCTTGGTGTTGCTGGTCACGGAGTACAGCTGCGCGGAGCTGATATCCAGCTGCGTCAGCGTGGACGGCAGAGTCGAGGCCAGCACATTGATTACAATCATCACTGCCAGCACAATGGCGGAAATCAATAACGAATAGCTGCCGCCCTGAAATGCCAGGCGGTTCATCGTGCTTTTGTCGGCTTTGTTTTTCTTTTCAGCTTTATTCTGGCTCATCAGTTATACCTCCTCTTCTCAAGGGATTGTACGGATAAGAACAAAAAGAAGATAATCACTGTGATGAAATACACGATGGCGGTAATATCAAAGAGGCCGTCGACAAATACATAAAATCGTTCAAACAGTGACAGCTGCGTCATGATTTTCGGCACCAGGCCCTCATACAGCGTGTCGTCATACAGGTAGGTTGCCGTGATAACAGCCAACAGGGCCAGGCCAATGCCGTAGGCCAGATTTTCGTTCTTTGTCAGATGATTGATTAAAAAGGCGAACAGCGCCGCGCACACGCAGAGCACAATGGCGCTTCCCAACGCCGTGGAGGACACATACTCCGCGATGGTCACGCTGTAATAATTAAATAAAACAACCGCCACGCCGACGCCCGCCGCAAAGCCCTGATTCTCCGTCAGGGAAGAAATAAACATGCCGACCGCGATCAGCGCCGCGCCCATCATGAAAAAGGCAAACAGAGAGCCATAGGAAGTAGGCAGGTACACATCGCCGTACTGCGAAAAAATCAGCGGATAAATTCCTACAATCAGAAGCGGGATGAAAAAGACTACCAGCAGCGCCAGATATTTACCTACAATAACGTCCGTCGTGCTGACCGGCAGCGCGTAGAGCAGCTGGTCTGTCTTCTGTTTTTTCTCCTCAGCGATGGTCCGCATGGTCAGGATCGGGACGATCAGCACCAGCACGATGCAGCCGAAGCCCAGCACGTACTCAAAATTGGAGACCGCAGCGTTAATGTTGTAAATCATGGAACCGATACCGGTGATCATCAGCAGGAAAGCGCCGAAAAAATACGCCGTAAAGGAATGAAAATAGCTTCTCAATTCATGTTTTAAAATCGCAGTCATTATTTAGTCGCCTCACTTTCCTCTAAGTCCGCCTGCGTCGCTTCGCCGGCTTCATCCGCTGTCTTTGTCTCTGCGGCTGCGGACCCGGATTTTACTGCCTCATCTTCTTCGGCAAGAGCCGCCTCCGCGGTCTTTAAGGCAATCTCCCGCCTGGCAGCATTTCGCTCTTTTCCGGCCTTCTTTTCCTTTAAATCCGTGCTGTCCTTTGCAGACTTCGCAGCGTCCGCCCCCTCGGTCAACTCCAGGAAGACATCCTCCAGATTTGCCTGCTTTAAGGCCAGCTCCAGCAGAACCGCGTCATTTCTCGCAAAGGCCGAGAATATCGCGCGGGACGTTTCATAAATATTGTCCGCGTTCGTCTTCATGCGTACTGTCGTATAGTCGGACTCCTTCTTATCGAAAGTCAGGTCCGTGATGTGATGCACATCCTTTAAAATCTCCCTCACCCGCATCTCATCCGCATCTGCGGTGATGGTAATTTCATTGGGAGAAAGCAGCTGACTCGTCAGCTTCTCCGGCTCCCCGAAGGCCACCAGCTTCCCGTGCGAGATAATCATGATCTCGTCGCAGATTGCCTGCACCTCCGAGAGAATGTGCGAGCTTAAAATAACCGTATGGTGCTGTCCCAGCTCCTTAATCATATCGCGGATTTCAATAATCTGGATCGGGTCTAAGCCCACCGTCGGCTCATCCAGGATAATGACCTTCGGGCTGCCCAAAAGCGCCTGCGCAATTCCCACACGCTGCTTGTAGCCCTTGGACAGAGCGGAAATCCGGCGGTTTCGCATCTCCGTGATTTTCGTCTGCTCCATGCCCTCCTCAATCTGTTTTTTCAGCTCTGCGCCCCGAAGGCCCTTCGCTTCCCCCACAAATGTCAGATACTCCCAAGGCGTCTCGTTTAAGTACAGAGGCGGCTGCTCCGGCAGATAACCGATCAGCCTTTTTGCCTGATCAGGCTCCTCAAAAATATCATGCCCGTCGATTTTGACCGTACCGTCGGTCGCGGACAGACAGCCGGTCATGATATTCATCGTGGTCGTTTTTCCCGCGCCGTTTGGTCCCAGAAATCCATAGACATGCCCTTCATTGATTTCAAAGGAAAGGTCGCTTACGGCTGTAAAATTACCGTACATTTTGGTGAGATGTTCAACCGTTATCATACAAAAACCTCCTGTTTTCCTGAAACGGATCCTGCCAAGGCTCAACCGATTTTCATACAGTAAACCTGCAGCTCCACGCTTCGCATTTTTGTATTGTAATGGATAACAGTGAAAAGAAACGGAATCTTTTGTGAAAAAAAGGTGAACAGAAGCAGCAAACACAGAAACCCCCTCAGTCTGGCTCTTTCAAGCGTCAGCTGAGAGGGTTCCCTTCTGCATACAATATCATCTCTATGCGATCAAGGCGGTTGGCCGTTATTGTTTGTCGGGGGTCACGCGCAATACGCGCCTGCGCATGACCCCCTTTTTCGTTCCCTGAAACAATTCTGAGTATAGAGGAAGAATGTGTTCAAACTGTGGTATGAAAATGAAAAGAAAAAGAAGTTTCTGCAAATTTTTTTAAGTATTCTCCCGCGCCGTGGAATCCAGCAGCAGCCGTCATTGCTTTTTTATATGCGGAGGTTCTTTTGTCAGCAGCACCGCAGTGATTGCAGCCACGCAGGGCACCGCCAGTATGATTCCCATGCTTCCGGCAAGCGCACGGATCATTTCAATGGTTACAAAATCCGTATTCATCAGCTGCGTAAAGGATACCTGATAAGAGTATATTAAAATCATCATATTGAAGGAAGACCCCGCCACCGCCAGTACCAGCGTATTAGCCATCGTACCGGTCGCGTCGCGCCCCACCTTCATGCCGGAAAGGAACAGCTCCTTCGTGGAGATATCCGCACGCTTCGCCTTCAGTTCATCCATGGCGGAGGCCACGCTCATGGCGATATCCATCACCGCGCCGAGCGCCGTCAGCAGAATGCTCGACAGAAGCAGTCCGCGGATGTGCAGCCCATTCTCCGCCTGCGCCAAAATCAGCGCCTCCGCCTCATCCGACTGGTATGCGGAAATATGAACCAGGTGCGCGGCAGCGCCTCCCAGAAGCGCGGCAAAGCAGACACCGCAGATACAGCCCAGGGCGGCTCCGACTGTTTTGGGCTGCCAGCCTCCCAGAAGGTAGAAGCCCACAATGGTAGCGGCCGCCACCAGAACCATCGTCAGCGGCACGGACGGATATCCCCGAAGCGTCAGCGGCACCAGCAAAAAGATGGTGCTGACGAAGGCAAACGCCAGTCCCAGGAAAGCCATCAGTCCCTGCAGGCCGCCGAGCAGAACCAGCGCCACGGCAAAGATCACAACAAACGCAATCAGCCAGGGCGTCCGGTAGTAATTATAAATGGACACGCTGTACTGCCCCACGCCACTCGTATCGATCCGGACAGTGAGCATGTCCCCTTCTTCAGCATCCACATTATAGAGCGCGCTGAGATAATCTGTCACCTCCACCACATCACCTTTGTACCGTCCCGACCGGATTTCCAGCCGCAGAAGCTTGCTGCCCACGGAGTAATTTTCATAGGTCTCGCTTGTCAGCGTATTGTCCTCCAGGACCGCCAGAACCTTCGCCTTCTCATACTCTATTCCCGTCTCATCCGTGGTTGTGTATCCATTCCAGCCGGTATTCGCCGCATACAGCGCCGCGACGTACAGTGCCAGCAGCACCGCAATTACAATGATTTTGATGGAGAGCCTTTGCGCCTCCTTTTGTGACAGCTGCTTTTTTAAAGGCTTTTTCTTTCCCTCTGACATCCTCTGTCCTCTCCCGAAAGAGGGTCTGGGGCGAAACGTCCCAGACCCTTCTCTTTTATTTCCTCTTTGGATCAGAAATTATCTGAAATAATTACTGATTGCTTTTCTTTTTGCGTTTCTGTACCACCAGCAGGGCCGTAACCGCGCCTGCCGCGATGATGGCCAGAACAACCCACAGAACAACATTGCTGCTGTCGCCTGTAGCGGTGCTGCCTGTCGCCACCGGATCTGCGGCCCCGTACTGTGCGTACAGCCACAGCGGCCCATACCATGCGGTATCATCGTCCACTGCCTCGCCCGCCGGAATGGTAATCTCATACTCCGTGCCGTCATATTCATATGCGAATACCAGCGTCACATTGCTGTTTTCCACCAACGCCTGCATCACACTGTTCGGCATAGTGTTGTACCCGGC
Source organism: Lachnospiraceae bacterium (assembly GCA_021205565.1). Taxonomy (GTDB): domain Bacteria; phylum Bacillota; class Clostridia; order Lachnospirales; family Lachnospiraceae; genus RGIG6307. Next base: position 36,908 of record JAJPXG010000134.1, read on the forward strand.
AGTCAGCGGAATTGTCACGGTGCCGCCGTTAACGCCTGCTGCCTCAATCTGTGCTATGACATCATTCCAGAAGGTCCAGAAATCCCCGACAGATGTGTCGGTACTATCGGTATCCTGGCTGTCGGCAGAAGAATCGGTTGTTGTATCCGTATCAGGAGTCGTCGTATCCGGAGTCGATGTATCATCAGTATCTGAATCTGACGGTGCCGCTGTGATGGTCAGGGTTACCGGCAGCTCATAGGAGGAGCCGTTCACCTTTACAATCACTGCCGCTGTATGTTCTCCTTCTCCAAGAGAGCTTAAATAGCTGTCCGTGAAGGTAATCACATTGCCGGAAACGTAATAATTGCCTTCCGCTTCCACTGCGCTGCCGTCTATCGTTACGGCGGCGATGTTGCCGGCATTTACTGTAATCACATTGCTCTCCGATACGCTGATCGTGAGGATCTCATCGCAGTCTCTCACACGCAGGACCGCAACCTCCTGTCCAAAGGTATTACTGTCGGTCGCTAACGTCTCCGGATGCATGTAGAGCACACCCACCGCGCTGACAGCCGCGCCTTCCACAATGGAGGCTGCCAGCGTATTCTTTCCTGTGGTACCGGAAAGAATATAACCGTCGATGAAAACGACAGTCTCTCCCGTGCCGTCCACGACCGTGAACTGCGCAAGGGTTCCGTCGGAGTTATAGTAAACAGAGCCTTCCTTCACTGTGCCGACCGCCTGAATCAGCAGGCCGCCGTTTGCAGCGTAATCAGAAGCTTGCGCACAAGTAAGCTTCGTCGGGTCTACTATGTTCTCAGCCGCGTTCGCCGCGTCCAGAATGGTGTAGCTCATCACCTTTAACTCGATATCGCCCTGGTATGCCGCCAGGTAACCGGTCACCTCTATATAGGTGCCGAGCGCCAGGCCGGATTCCGCGTACGGGAAGATATCTATGCCGCCGGTCTCATCCTGAATGTAGATACAGTCGAAGAAAGCGTTGTCACTGTTTTCCGTGCCCGCTGTGACATAGCCGCGGACCTTATAGATACTGCCGGAGCCTTCGCCGTCGCCGTAGGCCGCGCGGACAGTTGCAATATCGGTAACAGGCAGCTCCACCTGTACGTTGGACAGAATGTTGGTGATAATGGTCGTGTTGGCATAGGGCAGATCATAATCGTCCACATCCGCGTCCACCTCAAAGTCGGAGCAGAACACGCCGCCCGATACAAATATGGTGCCGCCGTAGCCGGAGTCCTCGCAGGCTAAGAAGACTGCCTCCCCCTCCGGAGTGACAATATTATAACTGTAGCCGGAGCCGCTTTCGATCTCATCCGAAGCGCCCACGCCGTCTCTGTCGCTGTCGATGGAATAGGTTGTATCAAAGCCCTTCACTAACCAGGTGCCGCTGCCCACATTCACAGTGCAGCCGCTGTACTGGCTGTAGACCTGATAGTCCTCGCCGTCAGCCACGCTGTCCACGTCAACCACGCCGGTAAGCCAGTCGGATTCCATGTTAAAGGTCTCCAGATAAAGCCGGTAAGCCTGGCCTCCATTGTTGTCAACATCGTAAGCCTCGTCATCGTTCAGGCTCATCGTGGAACCGATCGCTGCCAGAAGCTTATTCTGCTGTGCTGCAGTATGATACTCCGCAGAGCTGCTGGCCTCACCGTAGTCCGCCAGGCCGCAGACGATAACGCTGCCGCCTGCCTGTACATAGGCCTGCACCGCCTCAATAAACTCATCCTCATAGAGGCTGGCGGTATAATCGCCTGCATTGGCTGTGCCGCTCTTCTTGGCCGGAGCGGAGATAATAAGCAGGGCACAGTCATCCAGGACGCTGTCTTCGCCGTAGTAATCTTCCACATCCTCCACAACAGTCACATTGATGGACAGGTCGGCCGCAAGCGCTACCAACTCTGTCATATTCCCGCCGTAGTATCCGGTCACATAGTCATTATAATGGCTGCCGTCTACCACCACGTTTGTCACCATATCAGCGGAGACATAGCTGACTGTCAGCGGTTCCGTGTAAACCTTGGTCACCCCGTTCAGGGTTCCTGTGATGGTCGCCGTGTAAATCGTTGAGCCAAGTCCGCTGTAAGTATAGGCAAAGCTGTAATCTGCCGTCCCCATGCTCTCGACCACGGTCGGCGTTTCCGTTGTCTTCACAATATCATCTGTGATATCCGTTACATTTCCGTCCAGATCGGTCACCGTGAAGGTAATGCTCTCCACCGTAAAGTCACTGGATTCATTATTATACAGGCTTAAGGTCATATTCAGCGCCTGATCCTGCACCGCCAGCGCGTCATCTGCCTCAAAGGTTGAAACATCCAGAGCCTCCACATCGCCTACCCAGACAGGAGCGGTCACCGCAATATCGCCGTCCGCCTCTACTACCTTAATATAATAGTAGGAATAGTCGGAGCTGACCGTAAAAATCACGGTATCCTCATTTCCGGCAACCGTCTGTGACACCAGCACATAGCCGCCGTTCACGATCACGGATACCGTTCCAAGAGAGCTGTCCGTCGGGTCGCTGATTTTCACAGACAATGTCACCGTACTGTCCACATCACTCTCTGAAAGAATGGTGCCCATGATATTGCCGTCCAGCGTGTAATAAATGGACAGGTCATTGTCCTCCGTCGCGTAGACGCGGTAATTGCGCATCGCGTCATAAATGCTTTCCTCGGTCAGGCTGTCCGCCAGCACCACGGTACGGGCGGTATTCGCGTCGCCCCACAGGCCCTTGTGGTTATCCTGGTTGTTGGTCGGAGCCACATGCCAGCCCTTGTCCAGTGCGCGCGTATAATACTCGTAGGACGGGAAATAGCTGGAGGAGCCGATGGCGCCCTCGCCGTTGCCGACCTCAATCAATGTAATCAGCTCATCAATCTCCTCATCATAATAGGAGAAATCAGAGAAATCACCAAAGGTGGTGCCCGGATGGTTAAACTGACTGATGGAGTCGGTCGCGGTCTTTAACGTCGCATAATAGTTCTGCAGCGCGGTGGAATAGGTCGTGTAATCCGACTGCGTCCTGCTCTGGAAACCGTCCGTATTATAAGTATTGATATGGCCAAGGCCGTTGGACCAGGTCATTTCATAGCCAAAGATTGCCACAAATTCATCTGTGGTGTACTGCTCGGCATAAGCCGTGCCTTCGCTCCACTCCTCGCTGCTGAAGCCGTCGTTGATGGTGACAGAATCGCTTGACGCATTATCAAAGGAATTGGAGTGGTCGGTCACAGCCAGGAAGTCCAGCGTGTCAGTAGTCTCATGCACCTCAGTCGCGTGCTCGTAAGCATCTGTGATGCTGCCCGCGCCGTCGGAATAATTGGTGTGGGAGTGAAGCTGGCCGAAGTAAATATTGTACTCCTCCTGGCTTCTCTCCGTAAAGCTTCTGGTGGTCACGGCGCTGGCGGTATATCCCTCCAGCTCTGCGTAAGCCATTATGCCCACCGCACCAAAACCGCTGTCAAGAGAAATGGGAGAGCTTCCATCCCCGTTCAGGACATATTCTGTATAAACGACATTCCCTTCGCTGTCCGTCTCATATACATAATTACCGTCTTCATCCGTATCGGTACTGACGGCGTAATAAATCGTCGCGCCCTCGGTCGCTGTGGTCAGCGTCACCTCCACGGAACCGTCCCCTGTGTAAACGCCGCCTCCGTTGGGACTGAATTTCACAGAAGAAACTGTACCTGCCGCATAGGTCAGGATACGGGTAATACTGTCGCTTCTTCCCTCGCTTACCGCGTAGGTCTCAAGTGTGGCCGGAAGGCTTGACAGAACCGGCTTATTGTCCGCACTGTAAAGCTGCCATTCGCCCTCGCCTGTGGAGGTATCCGCGAAGCGGTAGTAAATCGCCGCGCCCTCGGTCGCGCTGCTCAGGGTCAGCTCGGTACCGACCGCCTGATCCTCCGTATTATCCGGCGTCACGGTCACATAACCGGTAATGTTATCATCCACAATAGGACTGCCGGAAAGCACGACAGAATCGATACGCACCGTGCCCTGATTGCTGGGAGTGCTGGATACGCCGTTTGCTCTGACTGTGGTGCTGGGAACCAGACGGATGTACAGCGTCTCTGCATTCTCCGCCCCTTCCGGTACATCAAAGCTGAATGTGATATAGGTAGCCGACTTGATCGAGGTCTTCGCCACACCGTCCGTGATGCTGCCGCTTAAGGAAACCGCCGAGCTCGTGCCGTCGCTGCTGTATGCGGTATAGCTGCAGCTGTAGGAACCGGTTGTAAAGTTTGTAAAGCTTACTCCGTCAGTGGAATACTGCAGCTGCCACTCCCCGGAGCCGGTATTGCTGGCCCGCATGCGGAAGCTTAATTCCATATCGCCCCAGCCCGCGGTAGAAACCACAAACTGCAGATAATCATCCGTACCGCTGCCAAGTCCGGTGCCGCCCATATACCAGTTGGAAATATCGGTGCTGCCGCTGCTGGTGCCGGTGGTAAACGCCTGCACCGCGCTGCCGCCGACAACCGCGGTAAAGGTTGCCGCGTCATCCAGCATATCATTGACTGTATATTTGTCACCGCTCACAGCAGTCGTGCCGTCCGCGTAAGGTCCGCCGCCGCCCCACTGTGCAATGTCCTCCACTAAGGAGGTGTCAATCGTATAATCCTCCTCGCTGACCGGAGAGAATTTCAATGCAAACATGCTCTCGCTGCCGCTTGCAATCGAATAATATGTACTCCAGTCGCTGTAGGAACTGTACCACTCCACATACTTGCCGGAGGTCGTATCCTTCAGATAATAGAGCCCGTCGCCGGCGTCCTCTATCGTCCAGGTATAGTGATTCAGTGTATCCGCAGTGCCGAATGTCAGATAATTGCTGGCATTCATGCCCATATAGGAGCCGTTCTGCTCCAGGGTCAGCGTCTGCGTTCCATCCTCTGCTGTCGTAACGGTAACGGTCCAGAGCTCTGTGTCACCGTAGCCGCTGATTTTGCCGCTCTCACTCTCCGTAACAGCCACGCCCGCATAATAGCTGCTTGAGCTGCTGACGGTCGTGCTGGAAAGCGCGTAGCCGTAAGCCGGATTCCAGATTACATAGGTGCCGTCCGCAAGTGTTATAGTCCCGCTGCTTTCGCCGCCATCCTCTGCATCCTCCACCGGAGTAAACTGCAGGGCAAACATGCCTTCACTTCCGGAGCTGACAGAAGAATAAAGGCTCCAGTCGCTCCTGGAAGCATACCATTCCAGATATCTCCCGGTGCCGCTGTTTTGCAGATAATACAGACCATCGCCGGCATCCTCCAGCGTCCATTCGGTATTCTCTGAAGCTCCGAAGGTCAGATTATAATAAGAGCCGCTGACCACGACTCCCAGATAAGAGTCATCCTGCATAAGCGTCACAGTCTGCGTCCCGTCCTCGCCGGTCATGACTGTCACCGTCCAGACCGCCGCGGTGCTGTAGCCAGACAGGACCTCATCCGTAAGCGTTACTTCCTCACCAGCCAGATAATAGGTCGCGTAAGGCGTGCTGGTCAGCGCCATATCATAGGCAGGCGCCCAGATTACATAGGTGCCGGATACCAGGCCGGTTTCTTCCTCCTCACCGCCGCTTTCGCCTGTGGAGGTTACCGTAATATCACCGGCCTGCGCTACATACAGCTGATAACCGTTATAGTCACTGACCACGGCATACAGGCTGATCACAGAGCCTTCCGCCGCTCCCGCCTCAGTCAGAACTGAGGAAGCGCCATAAGCCACAATACTGGTGCCGTCACTGTCTGTCAGAGTGGTGCTGGTGCCGACAGTTCCCACGGTCAGATCCGTCAGGTAAACCCTCGTGCTCTGGAGCGCTTGGCTGCCGCTGTAGTCACTGGCCAGTTCCGCAATGGTCACTGTCTGCGAAGGCAGCTCAGACGTGGAGCCAATCACCGTGTAATCTGTCACACCGGTCAGCTCCACCAGCCCTTTGTAGGTCGTATAGGTACCGGCTGCTCTGACATCGCTTCCCAGGCTGATATCAGAAGGCGCCGTGGAAAAATACAGGCAGATGCCGCCGGTCTCATCCTGAATATAAACGGATTTGCCGCTGACATAAGTAACTGTCCCTTCCACCGTATATGTAACTGTCGTATCCGCGGCAGCTTTCACCTCCGCGATAGTCAAAACAGTCGCTTCTGTTTCTCCGCCTTGCTCCTCATCACCGGTAGACGCCGCTGTCAGCTCCACGGAGTTAGTCCCGCTCACAGATCCGTTCAACTCCGCGTAAGCATACAGAGTCTCTCCGATATGCTCAGAGACGTCCAGGCTGCTGCCGTCTAAGACGGTGTATTCGCCGGTCTCGTCATAGCTGTAATAATAGGTGACGCCGGAGGTGGCGCACTTGAAGGTCACCGTCATGTCTGTCTGAGAATAGGTCAGACTCGGCGTTTCCACGGTTTCGGCAGGCTCTGTGGTCTCGCCGCCGCTGGCTGTCTCACCGGTCAATGCGTATAGCGTTACCGCCTGTTGGCTGGTATAAGTCGAAGACTTATAATAGCGGAACCGCATCTGATCCGAGGACGCATTAAAGCGCATATGCGGGCCGCTGCTCAGTGCCAGATCAACGCCATCATCCGCCACGGTAACTGTCAGCGGATAATTTGCGGCGGTAGACTGATTCGCAGTAGTGGCAATTCCATTTTTATCAGATGACTGATAAAGATAGGTTCCACTGGCGTTTTTCAGTACATAACCGCCGTCAACCGCTTCCAGCGTGACAGCGTTTGATTTGTCTGCGATGATTGTGTTTTCACTGATCGCAGCTTCCACATAATCATTTACCGCATCCTCTCCGTTAAACACATAGGCAGTCGTACTGTCAGCTTCATATACTAACAGGTACTCTCCCGCCCAGGTATCCGGCGCAGACGTTACCTTTGTCCAGGTATACGTCGTCTCCGTCTCCTCCGCCGCCACAGTCGTCACCGGCGCGGCAGACAGACACATCAAAGCTGCCATCACCCAGGCGAGAATCCGGCGAAGTCGATACTTTCCGATACTCATACTATTTCCTCCTTCGTTTTGAGGAGAAGCTCCCATTTCAGGCAGACCTCTCCCGTTTTGTTCATGCTACCATTTTTTGCCGCCTTAGACAACCTTTTTCCGGTAATCTTTCCGTAAAAATGCCGTAATTTCCCTGCAATAACGGCTCCTTAAGCGCCTGCAGCTTAACTCACGCGCCGCAGTAAAATGACAGGCGAAGAGGCTCCGTCTTAAGAAGCTCCCTGCTCCTTTCATCCGGCTGGCTGGAGCCGACAAAAAGCGTATATTCGCCCGGATAGAGCACCTGCTTTCCGTCCTGATCCACACTGTAAATCCGTTTCGCCGGAATACGCAGGGTGACGCGCTTTTTTTCACCCGCCTTTACCAAAACCGTCCGGAACGCGACAAGCTTATGGAGCGGTTTCTCAAACGCCTCTCCCTCATAGCGCAGATAAGCCTCCACGATCTCCGTGCCGTCCATCTTTCCGGTGTTTTTCACCGTGACAGACGCCCGGATTTCCTTCACGGTCGGATGAAAGAGCGCCTGCTGTCTGCTTAAGTCCCTGTTTACAAAGGTAAGCTCCGGCTCCTCATAGGCAAACTCTGTGTAGGACAGGCCGTAACCGAACGGATACCAGGGCCTGCCCGTAAAATACCGGTAGGTGCGGCCCTGCATACTATAATCCGTAAACTCCGGCAGCTGATTCTCTTCATAATAAAATGTCACCGGCAGCTTGCCGCACGGATTTGCCTTTCCGAAAAGGACCCGCGCCAACGCCTCTCCGCCGCGCTCACCGGAGTACCAGCACTGCAAGATGGCGGACGCCTGCTTTTCATACATGCTCAGATCCACGCTGCTGCCGCTGTTAATCACCAGGATCACCGGCTTTCCGACGCTGAGCACCTTCTGAATCAGAAGCCTCTGGCACTCCGGCAGAAGCAGCGTCGTTTTGTCACCCGCCGCATCCGAATTGCCCGTGTCTCCCTGCTCGCCCTCCAGACTGCCGTCCAGCCCCACGCACAGAATGACCAGGTCGCTGTTTTTGGCCACCGTGACAGCCTCACTGTAAAATTTATCCCGCCTGGAAAGACTTTCCTTAGGCCCGCAGTAAATGCTGCAGCCCTTGCTGTAAAGCACCCGGATTTTTTCACCGGCCTGCTTGCGGATGCCGTCCAGATTGGTGATCCACTCGTCGGAATCCCCGTTATAATTCCCGTAGAGAGCCGGGGTGCTGTAGGCGTTCGGTCCGATGACGCCGATCGTTTTCAGCTTTTCCTTATGGAGCGGCAGAATCCCGTCGTTTTTCAGCAGCACAATTGACTTTTCGGCAGCTTTTAACGCCATGCGGACGTGCTTTTTCTTATGCACCTCCGAATAGGGAATCTGATTGTATTCGCACGCCGGATCAAACATTCCCAGCTTATAGCGGGTAGTAAAGACGTGAATCGCGCAACGGCGGATCTCTTCCTCCGTAATCAGCCCCTGTTCAAGTCCCTCCAGCAGGCGCTCATAGGTGCAGCCGCAGTTTAAATCGCAGCCCATGCGCACCGCTTTAGACGCGGACTCGGCGCCGTTTTCCGTCACATGATGGTGTTCATGGAAGTCCCGCACCGCCCAGCAGTCGCTGACCACATGGCCCGTGAACCCCCACTCCCCGCGCAGAATATCCACCAGCAGCGTCTGGCTGCCGCAGCAGGGCTCCCCGTTGGTCCGGTTATACGCCCCCATGACGGACTCCACATGCGCATCCTTCACCAACGCCTCAAAAGCCGGCAGATAGGTTTCCCTCAAATCCTTAGGTGAGGCCTGCGCGTCAAACTCATGGCGCAGCGACTCCGGCCCGGAGTGCACCGCGAAATGCTTGGCGCAGGCAGCCGTCTTTAAATACTCCCCGTCCCCCTGCAGTCCCTCCACAAAGGCCTTGCCGCACTCCTCGGTGAGCAGCGGATCCTCCCCGTAGGTCTCCTGGCCGCGGCCCCAGCGCGGATCTCTGAAAATATTGATATTCGGAGACCAGAAAGTAAGTCCCTTATAAATATCCCGGTCGCCCTCGGCCACGGCCGCATTATATTTCGCGCGGCCCTCGGTGGCGATCACCTCCGCTTCCTTTTTTAAAAACGCGGGATCAAAGGCCGCCGCCATACCGATGGCCTGCGGAAATACCGTCGCAATCCCCGCTCTCGCCACGCCGTGCAGCGCCTCGCTCCACCAGTTATATTCCGGAATTCCCAGCCGTTCAATGGCCGGCGCCCTGTGTAAAAGCTGGCTCGCCGCTTCCTCCACGGTCATTTTTTCCACCAGCTCTTCTGCCTGTTTTACAAAGTCTTCCTGGGTTCTCATCTTCGTCCCTCCTGTGCGGCCGCACACGCGGCTGGCCTTATAATTGTGTAGTTTTATATCTGTATAGACAGGGAAATCTGTTTCTTTTTGAATATCCGTTTCCCCGGATACCCGTTTTTTCTTAGTCTGCACATTTTCGCTTTCTTTTATCAGCAAATCCGTACAAAAGGCAAGATTCTGCTAACGGAGCGCCCCTTTTAATTTCATCACGCTGCTCCAGCGCTGCGCCACCATGAGCTGTCCCTCCAGCGTCGGGTGCGTCATGTCCGCGGAAATATATTCCGGCTGCGATAAAAGCTCCTTTCCCGGCGTGTAAATCAGCCTGCTGCCGCGGATTTTTTCATCGAGCCGCTGCGCCGTGTGAAGAGGAAGCCTCGATAAGCGCCATCCACTTTCCGTCTTCATCATTTCCTCTACATTATGAAAGTCTATCTCATCGTAAATCATGCCTGTATCTCTCTCCCATTATCAACCTTACCATTTATACCGGAAATTCACAAGATATAATGTTTTAATTAGCTGTGCTAAGAAAGGTGGCGCATTTAGTGGCGAACGGAATTCCTTCTTAGCTGACGGAGGACTGGTTTAGCAGTTCTTTCCACTTTGCGTTTTTGTGC
>JAJPXG010000068.1:0-4801 GCA_021205565.1 Lachnospiraceae bacterium
TGTTATTACATTTAAAAAAATAAGCGAAATCATCAACCGGACTAACTCTGAAATAGAATAATATAATGTCAGGATAACAGAAAAGCTTCGGAACCCTGATATGTTCCGAAGCTTTTCTGATGCGATTAAAAGATATGACCCGCATTTGCGCGTGACGCTTATGCCTGTGCCTCCCCTTCCGGGAAAATGATCTTATTCACAAAGAAGAAAACTACCATGGAGACGCCGCCGGTTAAAATCGTGGTGCCGATATTGTAAATAAAAGCCGGTACGAAGATGCCCGCCACGGCTACCCAGATACAGTTGATGGAATTCACAATGCAGGTAATGACGATAAATGCTGCCAGATACCAGCCGATCTGTTTCTTTAAATTGCCCTTGCTGCGGAAAACGAAATTGCGCTGGATCGGAAAATTGATGCACTCGCCGATGACCATGGCCACCATGTACGCGCAAAAATAAGCAAGTCCGCCGTGCGCCTGATCGTAGCCTAAGATATTCCACTCAAAGGTTTCTCCGAAGAGCGTCATCTCAATGCCCGGCCAGCCGAAGGAACGATCCCCCAGGAAGGTGAACGCGGCGGGCAGAAACAGAAGCATCAGATATTTTAAAACCGTAATCAGGTTGCTGACGATGACAAACAGGCCGCCCTCCCTGATCCATTTTGCTGCAGACGGGTATTTTACGGCGAAACCGTTCCATGCACGGTTAAATACAGTAATCATGTCATCTCTCTCCTCCCTTTCCTTCACATATTCACGTAGTTTTCATATTCGGTTGCTTTTCCGCTCTCTTTTGGCAGAGCTGCTGCACGTTTCGCCTGCTTTTTCAGCGTTTCAGCCAGCGCCGCGTTCGCGGCCTGATTGTGAATCAGGGCTGCCAGTGCCCGCACAAGGCCGATGATCCAGAAACCTCTAGCCTCCATCACCAGGCCGTCCACCACTGCCATATCAATCAGGTCAATATATTTCGCAATGCCGCGCAACGGTATATTGTAGATAAAATCCAAGTTCAGGTCCGGCGTTCCTTTTTCAACGCTCTTTTTTTCCTTAAAAGCCATAACACGGCAGGCAATCCATCCTAACGGCGCCCTGCTGTGTTTTAAGTCGCGGACCGCGCTGTTTTCATGTATACCCTTCGGCGGCTGTGTCACGGAATGTCCCAGCAATGTTTCAAAATCCCGCCCGCTGACCGTCTGCACTTTCCCGGTCCGGTAACAGGATGGCAGCCGGATTCGTGCATATGGATTCGGTGCGCCCGTCCCATTTACCTCGATCACTGCCTCAAGCTTTGGCTCCGCAACAGATGCGGCAACCGTAAGCAGATATGTGCCGCCCTCAATCTCCCACTTTCCTGTCTCTGTATTGAAATAGCGGAATGCCTTATCGTCCAGAGGTATCGTTACACATTTGCTCTCTCCAGGCCGCAGATATGTCTTCGCAAACCCCTTCAGCTCCTTCTGGGGGTGAAAAATCTCAGAATCCGGCTTGGAAATGTAAAGCTGCATGATTTCGCTGCCCGGGCGGTCGCCGGTGTTCGTTAATGTGAAGGAAACCGCTTTGCCTGTCAAACCCGCTTTCCTGGGCTCTCCGTCCATGTTTATTCTATCGCAAACCTTTGTAATATCAGGATTGCTGTTATCTTCCATATGAATATCCGAATACGCAAACGTCGTATAACTCAGGCCATATCCGAACGGAAACCGCACCGGTACTTTCGCCGTGTCATAATAGCGATAGCCTACATAGAGTCCTTCCCTGTAACAGGAATTCCACTCCTGCGCAGGATAGTCCTGATGACACGGCACATCCTCATAGCTTAAAGGCAGCGTCTCTGTCAGCTTCGCGCAGGGATTCACCTTGCCCATAATAACCTCCGCCATGGCCGCTGCGCCGGCTTCTCCTCCCAGATATCCGTGCAAAAGCGCCTTTGCGTGTTCAATCCAGGGCATCTCCACAGGACTGCCAGCACTTAAAATCACCACCACATTCGGATTGACAGCCGCCACAGCTTCCAGCACACGCACCTGATTCTCATGCAGCTTCATGTGATCACGGTCACGGCCCTCTGATTCAGAAATCTCATCCAGGCCCATATAAAAGAGTACCGTTTCCGCCTGCATCGCCGCTGCCACAGCCTCCTGTTCCAGCGTTTGATTCTCTGAACCGTCTCTTGAAAAAGCTTCACATTTTGCTGTGAGCAGCAGTCCCTCCTGTTCCAGCGCTTGGAAAGTATCCTCCACTGTCACGGCATTAACCGCGGAACTGCCCGCGCCCTGAAAACGCGGTTTGAAAGCAAAGTCACCCAGAACGGCGACCTTCGTGCCCTGTGCCAGAGGCAAAATACTGTCCTCATTTTTCAGAAGGACAATGGATTGCGCCGCGGCCTTTTTCGCGACAGCATGGTGTGCGGTGTATATATCGTCAGCGCACACATTTCCTTTGCCATTGCAGTCGTCTCTTTCCTCCTGCCTCTCCTTCGCTGCGGTTGGTCCTCCTGCCTGTGCTTTCGACGTTCCTGACGCTTCTGTCACCTTTTCATATGTACTGAAAATCAGCCCCAGCAGCTCATCCACCCGTTCATCGATCTCCGCTTCCGCGATTCTGCCGTCCTTCACACCCTTTAACAGCTCTCTCGCGCTGCCAAGCCCTGCGCCGGGCATCTCCAGATTGGAACCGTTTTTCGTTCCTTCGATGACATCATTTCCGCCGCCCCAGTCAGTGATCACCGCGCCGTCAAAGCCCCATTCCTCCCTGAGGATTTCTTTTAATAAGTGCCTGTTTTCATTGGCATAAGTCCCGTTCACCTGATTGTAGGAAGTCATGATGGCCTTCGGATGGCCCTCCTTCACCGCAATCTCAAAGCCGGTCAGGTAGATTTCTCTGAGCGTCCGCTCGTCCAACACAGAATTACCGGCCATGCGCCTCGTCTCCTGCGAATTCACCGCGAAATGCTTCGGGCAGGCGCTGCCGCCCTTCTCCTGAATGCCCCGGATGTAAGCCGCCGCCATCTTGCCGGACAGATAAGGATCCTCCGAAAAATACTCAAAATTTCTCCCGCAAAGCGGATTCCTCTTGATATTTAAACCCGGCCCCAGGAGCACATGAATCCCCTGCGCGGCTGCTTCCTCACCCAATGCCTTTCCGACTTCCTCCGCCAGCCCCTCATCCCAGGAATTGGCCACTGTGGCCGAAGTCGGAAAGCAGGTGGCCGCCTGGGACGCGTTCAGTCCCAGGTGGTCCGCCGCCCCCAGCTGCTTGCGAAGGCCGTTCGGCCCGTCAGACAGCCAGATGGAGGGAATATGATGATGGGGGAAGTCCCTGGTTTCCCAGGTGCTCTTTCCGGAGAGAAGGGTGCATTTTTCTTCTAATGTCATTTTGGAAATTAAATCAGCATCCTTCATGGCCTTTACCCCCGTTCTGTGTGCCCGCTTACGGCACCCCACTTTTTTCATTATGTGGAATTTATTTCCGAATGTCAACTGAAATCCCCATATATTTTATTGACGGGAAAGCCCTCAGAGGCTTAAAATATTGCCCAGGATCAGCGCCTGACGAACGCCGCTGCGCTTAGCCTGCACTTGGACAGGGAAGCCACCAGACAGGCAAAGGAACCAGACAGTGGTCGCTCCACTTATCCCCAAACGAGCAAAGGAGCATACATCATGACGAAAAAAGAACGACTTCTCAACGCCTTTCACAACCAACCCGTGGACAAGGTCCCCATGGGCTTCTGGTATCATTTTTCCCCGGACGAGGACCTGGGGCAGGAGACCATCGACCAGCACCTGGCGCTGTACCGGGATACGGACATGGACATGATCAAGGTCATGTGCGACGGGTATTTTAATTATCCCAACCCCTATATCAGCCGCGTGACCTGTGCGAAGGACTGGTACGGCCTGACACCCCTGGGCGAGGATCACCCCTTTATTGCAAAGCAGGTAGAGCGGGCGAAGGGGGTCGTCGACGCCGTTCACGGCGAGTGCTGCGTTTTTTATAATGTGTTCTGCCCCATGTCCCAGCTGCGTTTCGGCACGAGCGAAGAGCTTTTGATGCGGCATATAAAGGAAGACCCTGACGCGGTCTGCCATGCCTTTGAAGTCATCGCGCAGGATACCATGACTCTGATTCGCAAACTGATTACGGAGGCCGGCTGTGACGGTATTTACTACTGTGTGCAGAATGCGGAGAAGTTTCGTTTCAGCGCGGAGGAATACCGCCGCCTGGTGACGCCAGCGGAGCTGACTGTTCTTGAGTACGCCAACTCGCTCAGCGACAATAATATCCTGCACTGCTGCGGCTGGGCAGGAGACGCAAACCGCATCGAGGTATGGCAGGACTATCCTGCAAGGGCCGTCAACTGGGCCGTCTATGTGGAAAACATGACGCTTTCCGAAGGAAAGAAATTTTTCGGGGACCGCTGTGTGCTCGGCGGCTTTGACAACCGTAAGGAAGGGATTCTGTACGCCGGCACGCCTGAACAGATTGAGGCAGAGACTGTCCGCCTGATAAACGAGGCCGGTACAAGGGGCGTTGTGCTCGGAGCGGACTGCACGCTGCCCTCCGACATTGATCACGAACGTCTCAGGATAGTCAGAAGGACGCTGGATAGACTGGCGGACAATTTATAAAAGAGGAAATCACATGGATACTATTCTTTATCAGAAAATCAGCGACTGGTTTGATTCTCACCAGGAGGAAATGGCGCAGGATATCATGCGTCTGGCCCGCATTCCGAGCGTTTCCGACCCGGCGGCGCCCGCAAAACCCTTCGGGCAGGCCTGCCGTGACTGCTTGAA
>JAJPXG010000068.1:4811-12001 GCA_021205565.1 Lachnospiraceae bacterium
ATGAAATGCTCTTAATCGGCCGGGAGCATGGCTTTGAAACAGAAAACTATGAATATTATGTGGGCAGCATCGGCAGCGGCCCCAAAGACTGGGATAATATGATTGGCTTCTGGAACCATCTGGATGTAGTTCCCGCGGGAAATGACTGGAAAAATCCTCCCTTTGAGCCTGTCCGGAAAGGGCCTTTTCTGCTGGGTCGGGGCGTTCAGGACAATAAGGGTCCCGCAATCGGAATCCTCTATATGATGCAGTGTATCCGGGAGCTTCAGCTGCCCCTCACCCATGAGCTGCGCCTGTTTGTCGGCTGCGATGAGGAGCGCGGCATGGAGGACCTCGCTTATTATACCGCGCATTATCCCACGCCGGCCCTCTCCATGATCGCGGACGCGGGCTTCCCTGTCTGCTATGGGGAAAAGGGCATTCTGGAAGGCGCGTTCATTTCCGATCACGCGCTTTCCGCGCAGTTTCTGGAATTCTCTGGCGGCAATGCCTCCAATATGATTCCTGACAGGGCGCAGGCGCTGCTTACTTTTTCCCCGGAATTAAAGGAGGCGCTTTTTGCACGCCTCGGACAGGCTGCACAGAAGCCGAAACAGAATCCGGAGGCAGATCAGCCCCTGTCTCAGGACCCGGCACAGCACATAGAAATTTCACAGGAGGAAACCGGGCTTAAAGTTACTGCCCGCGGCATCGGAAAGCACAGTGCCTTCCCTTACGGCAGCCGCAACGCCATTCACGTTCTGTGCGCTTTCTTAATGGATGTGGAAGCTCTGCCTGCCACGGACAGAGAAATCTTAAAGAACCTGGCCTGGTTTTCTGAAGAATTTGACGGAGCGCATTTCGGTATTCAATACGAGGATCAGGTCTCCGGGAAAACCACCTGCGCCGCCACGATTCTGACTACGCAGGATCAGCGGCCGGCCCTGAACCTGAATATCCGTTACTCTATCACCGCCGATTCTGAATACATGAACCGCCAGCTTCACGAAGCCGCCTCCTTAAGCGGCATGACCTGGCGCCTCGAGCGGGATTCCGCCCCCAATTATTTTCCAAAGGAGCATCCCGCGGTCGATCTTCTGACAAAGCTGTACTGTGAAATAACCGGGACGGAGCGGGAAAGCTACGTCATGGGCGGCGGCACCTATGCCAGGAAGCTGCCAAATGCCTTTGCTTACGGTGTGGGCGGCATGCAGGAAGCTCCTGACGACAAAGCGCTCAGAGCCAGCCTTGTACGCCCCGGTCACGGCGGCGCCCATGAACCGGACGAAATCTTAAACGTCCGCCTCCTGACGCAGGCGATGAAGATTTACACCATGTCCGTCATCGCTTTAAACGACTGCCCGCTCAGACTGCCGGAGTGAGGCTCTATTCTCATCCAAAGAGCTGTCCTTTGCGTCAGCTCTTTTCTTTTTGATAGACATCCGTCTTATATCTGTACCCGCTTCATATAATACCCGAAGCTTCCCATCGGCGCCGGGGCGGAAGCGCTTTCAAAGGCCTCAAAGCCGTAAAATAAAGCCGCTGCGCGCTCCTTTTCATGCAGAACCCCCGGCACACCCAGATAATACTGCATTTCCCGCTCACCCCGCTTCCTGCCCAGAAGAAGGTGACGGTAATTGTAAAAGCCGTGCAGCAGAAAGCTGTTCTGGGTCATGGCCTGGTAGCGCTCTTGCAGTACCACAAAATCCCTTGGCTCAATGGAAAGGTACCCGCGTGCGTCTCCGAATGGATGAACGATCGGATAAATGGCGCAAAGCTGCTGCCATTTATCTGAATAAAGCCGCAGCGGCTTTTGTTCCTCCCGTTCCCACTCCCGCCCTTCGGCAGCTTTTTTCGTGTCTGCCGCTTTTCTTTGCACCCCTTCCACATCTGTCCGGTTTTCTGTTTCTTCCGCTCCGGCTTCCATAAGCGGTGCTTCTGCGCGTTTTTCCTCCATTTCCTTTTGCACAAAACTGCTCTCCCGCAGCTGCTCTATATTCTTCTCCGTATCATTTTCCTTCCTGCGATACGGCATGACATCTCCGAACACATGCTCCGGTTCCTCCACCACAACAGTCCGCTTTTCGGCCTGTCCCCTGGCACCCGCCTCCATCGGCAGCCATTTCTGCTCCAGATACCCATCCTTCTTTAAGTCAATATGAATTCCGGTCAGCCTCTCATAGGGTATCCGCTTATCTCCAATCCTGTCCGCGTCACAGCGCACGGAGAGTGCTCCCCTTCCCTTCTCAAGCCGGATCCGGCCTAACAGAGATTCCACCGGCCCGGACAGAAGATAACAGGGGAACTCCCCCTCCACTCTGCCGCAGTTTGTCACAGACACCTCAATCCTGCATACATTTTCCACCGCCGTCAGCTGCGTGCTTCCCACGCTTTTAGCCTGTCCGTCCTCCCGGTACCAGACAAAATACATCGTTTTCCGGTCAAAAAAATACACACCGTCACCTCCTGTCGCATTACTATATGAGGAAACGGTGTGAATTATGAATCAAATGTTTACGAAGCTTGGCGCCCACTGAAAAATCCGGTTACGCCGGAAAGATCCTGCTTATCTCAATTATCTTTCTCTCTCTGATATTTCATGTAGCTTACCACCATCAGAGCGATCTTGAATGTCATGGCGTCGTCAAATTTACGGATATCCAGGCCAGTGTTCTTCTGCAGCTTCTCGATGCGGTACACCAGCGTATTTCTGTGGACAAAGAGCTGTCTCGAGGTCTCAGACACATTCAGATTATTCTCAAAGAATTTATTGATGGTCTCCAGCGTCTCATCATCGATCGTCTCCAGATATCCGTTGCCAAAGATCTCGTCAATAAACATCTCGCAGAGAGTCATGGGAAGCTGGTAAATCAGACGGCCAATCCCCAGGGTAGAATACGCAACCGCATTTTTGCCCTCATAGAAAATCTTGCCCACATCCATGGCCATTTTTGCTTCCTTATAAGATCTGGAGACATCCTTCAACTCCTGTACGACAGTGCCGATGGATACCTTCACATTGATCATCAGCTCCGAATTGACCATGTCCAGAATGGTTTCCGCCACCTGCAGCAGATCCTCATTGCTGCTGCGCGCCTCCACTGTCTTGATCAGGATGATGCTGCTCTCATCCACACGGGGGGGATAATCGCCCGCGTGCGGAGCATAAAGAGTTTTCAAAAGCTCTAAAACAGCGGCGTCTTTATCCGGCTCCGCCTCAATCAGATATACCGCTCTCGGAGCGCTGACCTCGATACGCAGCTTCTGTGCCCGGTTGTACACATCCACCAGCAGGAAATTATCCAGCAGCAGATTCTGAAAAAAGCTGTTGCGGTCAAACCGGTCCTTATACGCCACGGTGAGCTTCTCTAACTGCGCCACTGCCAGCTTGCCGATCACATAGGTATCCTCGCCGAACCCCATGGCTACCAGCACATACTCCAGTTCCTCCTCATCGCGCACCTTCAGCAGGTGATAATTACCCACCATCTGGCTGTCTGCCGGAGAATCCACAAAGGCCGTGATCATATCCGCGTCCGGCACGACCATATTCGCCGTCGATACGATTTCCTCTCCGTTAAGATCGCAGATACACATATCTACTCTCGCGATGGATTTAATGTCGTCAATGCTTGCCTGCAAAATCTGTGATGAAATCATAGAAACTCCTTTAAAGTCAAAAAGATGGTGTTCAATGCAATGTAAAATAGGGGGATGCGCTGGCGCATCCCCCTGTCAAATCAGAATTAGTTGCAGATGGTAATCTCGGTCTCTTTGTCGAAGACATGAATCTTGTTCACATCAAACAGGACCTTAACCTTGTCACCAACTCTTGCTCTGGTGGTGGAAGGAACTCTTGCGGTCACGTTCTTGCCATCGATATCGAAATACAGATATACTTCTGCGCCAAGCAGCTCGTAAACTCTGATGTCAACTGTCAGGCAGTGGCTCTCATCATAGTTCTCAAGATGCTCTGCATCATGGATGTCCTCAGGACGAAGGCCGATGGTGACTTCCTTGCCGCCGTATCCGCCGTCAATTACAGCCTTGGACTTCTCCGGAGGCAGCTCAACCTCAACACCGTCAACATTCACATATGCCTTGTCGCCCTTCACAGTGCACTTGCAGTCGAAGAAGTTCATCTGCGGGGAGCCAATGAATCCGGCAACGAACTTATTGCCCGGCCTGTCATACAGATTCTGAGGAGTATCAACCTGCTGGATAACGCCGTCCTTCATAACGACGATTCTGGTACCAAGGGTCATAGCCTCAGTCTGGTCATGGGTAACATAGATGATCGTGGTGCCCAGTCTCTGATGCAGCTTCGCGATCTCAGTTCTCATCTGAACACGCAGCTTTGCGTCCAGGTTGGAAAGAGGCTCGTCCATCAGGAAGACCTTCGGGTTACGAACGATAGCACGGCCCATAGCAACACGCTGTCTCTGACCACCGGAAAGAGCCTTCGGCTTACGGTCAAGCAGCTTCTCCAGATCCAGGATCTTGGCAGCTTCTTTTACCATTTTGTCGATCTCAGCCTTCGGAACCTTGCGCAGCTTCAGACCAAACGCCATGTTGTCATATACGGTCATGTGGGGATACAGAGCGTAGTTCTGGAATACCATTGCGATATCTCTGTCCTTCGGCTCTACATCATTCATCATCTTGTCACCGATCCACAGCTCACCGGAAGAAATATCCTCCAGGCCGGCGATCATACGCAGGGTTGTGGACTTACCACAGCCGGACGGTCCAACGAAAATAATGAACTCTTTGTCGGCTACGTCAAGATTGAAATCTTTAACAGCCACAAATCCGTTGGGATACACTTTGCAAACGTTGTTTAACTTTACACTTGCCATTATAAAACACCCTCCATTATAATATGTACTACACGAACTGTATTACTTTTTAGAGTATACTTTTTTTCCTGTATTTTTGCCATATCATTTATCCACAAAGTTTATTTTTATCCTTGTTGGAAATTTCCCCTTGACAAAATGTTTTCATGTCTTATTTGACATCCTGCACAAAACAAATGCCCATTCTCCGTCAAAATGACTGATCAGCTCCTATTTCTCTGTGCTTTTCGGCTGATTCTCTTCGGTGATCTTCTCCTGTGTAATTTCATCCGGGGATTCCTCCCCTTCGCCGGATCCGGGCAGCTCCCCCGCCGCTTTGGCCGCAGGAT
This sequence comes from Lachnospiraceae bacterium, assembly GCA_021205565.1. GTDB lineage: Bacteria > Bacillota > Clostridia > Lachnospirales > Lachnospiraceae > RGIG6307. The sequence continues at coordinate 9,979 of JAJPXG010000068.1, forward strand.
CCGATTCCGCTGCTGATAACTGCTGTTCAGAGTCGGGCGTTTCCTCCAGCGACCAGTTATCAGGATTTTCCTCCTCCGCCGCCTTCTCTCCGTCTTCTCCTTCTTCCTCTTCCGTCTGCGGATGTTCTATTTTATCAAACACCTGCGCATAGAGGATGGACTGCACAAACGCCGGTACGGAAAAGCCCAAAAGGAAACAGACCGGCACTGCCCAGTTGAAAAACAGCAGCAGCACGACCGGTGAAACAAGCAGAATGATCATCATCAGTGAATACAACACATGCGACATGCTGACCATGAGTGTATTTTTCATCGTGTATTTGATCGGATTTTCGTATCTGGACTGCAGGACAAAGACCCAGACAAGGCTGAACAGGTACACCACCACAGCAACACCGATAATAACCTTGAAGAACATTGCCATATCCGCGTACCCTTTGTACATGAGCCAGATATCTCCGCAGAGCAGCAGGCCAAGAGCCAGATAAATCAGCCACATCAGCGTAGCCTGTCTGAAATTGGACCTGAACGCCTTAAAGAACTCCCTTGTGATGTAGCCCTCTTCGTTTTTGTACAGCTTGTACACCACGGTGTGCATCGCTGTAAAGCTGGCTCCGATCGTAAAAATCGGGATGCTGCAGACCATCGTCAGGATATTGACCCACATCAGATCCGCCAGCTTGGATAACGCCCTCATAAATTTACTGTCCAGATTAAAAATTCCGCCCATACTTTCCTTTCAGCCCGGGATTCCCCGCGCACGTTCATTCACAGCCGCTTCTAAGCTTAAATGCAAAATCACCTGCAGTGCTGTGAAGCGCAACTGTAAATTAACAGATCTCAGCGCCCGCCGGCATCTCCTTCTCCGGGGTCACTAACGCCAGATTGCCTTCCGCATCCTCGGCGCACAATAACATTCCCTCAGACACAACACCGGCCAATGTCGCCGGTTTTAAGTTGACGAGCACCATAACCTTTTTGCCGACCATTTCCTCAGGAGTATAGTATGCTTTGATACCGGAGACGATCTGCTTCACCTGGGAGCCGATCTTCACCTGAGAGCAAAGCAGCTTTCTGGATTTTTTGACTGCTTCGCAGGCAATAATCTCACCCACCTGGAACTGGAGCTTTGCGAAATCGTCGTAGGTAATCTCCGGTTTGGCCTCGATGTCAACGACAGCCGGTTCTTCCTGCGCGGGAGCTTCTGCTGCGGACGCCTCCTCTGCCGCGGCAGCGCCTGATTGATCGGAAACCGCACTTTCCGCAGATGCCTCTGCTGCCTTTTGGGCCTCCTGCTTCTGGCTCTCCATCAGCTTCTCCGCTTCTTCCAGTACGTCCTCTAATTTCAGTCTCATGAAGAGCATCGTCGGTGTCTGTGTCAGCTGGTGAGAAGCCGGGAAGGTACCGGACAGCCGGCAGTCCTCAAGGCTTCTGATAGGGCAGTTTAACTGCTCCGCGATCTTCGCCGCCGTACCGGGCATAAAGGGCTCCAACAGCCCCGCCGCGGTCATGATGCTGTCGCAGAGATTATAAAGCACCTCGTTTAAACGTGGGAAATCCGCCTCATTTTTACCTAATTTCCAGGGCTCGGTTTCGTCAATATATTTATTGCAGCGCTTGAGCGTATTGAAAATCTCGGTCAGGGCATCTGCGACGCGCAGGCTGTCCATTTTCTCCGCCACCACATCCGCAGTGGAAGCAACAACGCGCTTTAAGTCCTCGTCCACCTCAGCCGTAACGCCGGTCTTTTCCACTTTCCCGCCGAAATATTTATTCGCCATGGAAAGCGTGCGGTAGACCAGATTGCCCAGGGTATTGACCAGGTCGGAATTGTAGCGCTCTACCATCAGCTCCCAGGTAATCACGCCGTCATTTTCAAAGGGCATCTCATGCAGAACGAAATAACGAACCGGATCCACGCCGAAAATCTTCACCAGGTCGTCCGCGTAAATGACGTTGCCTTTGGACTTGCTCATCTTGCCGTCGCCCTGCAGAAGCCACGGATGACCGAACACCTGCTTCG
>JAJPXG010000129.1:0-3254 GCA_021205565.1 Lachnospiraceae bacterium
TCTGTGCAGGTCGGAGCCGTTACCACTGCTTCATAGTCATGACCGGTTGCTTCTGTATAATCGTCAACATAGCTGTGGCCACATACAGTACAGGTGTAGGTTGTATAACCCTTCTCTGTGCACGTCGGCTCCGTCACCACTGCTTTATAGCTGTGGCCGGTAACAGGAATTATTTCACCGCTGGTCACAACTGTTCCGCAGACAGTGCAGACCTCGTCACCGGTGTAGCCATTCTCTGTACAGGTAGCTTCTTTAGCATTCTGAAGCTCAGTAGTATGTCCAAGAGCCTCTGTTTCATCAGCAGTATAGCTGTTACCGCAAACCGTGCAGGTATAGGTCGTGTAGCCACCCTCCGTGCAGGTAGGTGCCGTTACAACTGCTTCGTAACTGTGGCCCGTGGCAGGAATTGTTACAGTCTCACGGCTGATTTCCTTGCCACAGACGGTGCAGTAAACAACGGTATCATAGGAGCCATCTTCTGTGCAGGCTGCCGCCACTTCGTTCTCAACGACTGGAGCGCCTGCTGTGTGGCCAACAGCCGTCAGGATGCCCGGCACTATATCCGTATAAGTCTCATCCTCAAAAGTAACTGTTGCCGTGTACTGCACGGTTCCGTTCTCTGTGCAGGTTGCTTTCTGTGTCACCTCTGAGGTGACAGTACACTCTTCATCCTGCGTATCGTCACCTTGCGTACAAGTAAACTTCGCCACACATGTACTGTAATTTTCAGACCAGACAAACGTCGGTTCTCCGTAGCTATGCCCAGTCGCCTCCAGAACGACCGTCTTTATATCTGTATAGGTTGTTCCTTCGTGAACAGCCTTTGCAGTGTAAACAATCTCTCCATCCTCGGTGCAGGTTGCCTTCTTTGTCACAGGGTTCACAGTGCAGTCTAATTTCACTATATTACCACACCATTTGCAGGTCAAAACCGCTGTCGCTGAACTATAATCCTCTGCCCAAGTAAATTCAGCACGCGGATACGAGTGCCCGGTCTTTTCTATTACTTCCGTCTGTGTATCAGAATAAGTGGTGCTGTTAAACTCAACTGTGGCCGTATAAACGGTCTGTCCATCCGTTTCACAGGTAGCTGCTGTCATTTTCGACGTCACAACACAGTCAACTTCCTCGATATCATCACAGACTGCGCAGGTAAACTCAGCTGTGCAGGTACTATAATCATCAGACCATGTGAAGGTCGGCTCTCCATAGCTATGTCCAAGAGCACTCAACGTTTCAGTTTCGGTTGCTGTATATTCCTTACCGTCAAAAGTGACTGATGCAGCACATTCAGCCTTACCGGCTTCTGTACAGGTCGGTTCGGTGACGACAGTCCTCGTCACATCACTATCTGTCACTTCTTGTTCATCACCACAGTTACCGCAGATGAAGGTGAAGATACAGGAAGTATATTTCTCAGCCCAACTACATTCATATGTATAGCTATGTCCTGTTGCCGGAAGCACCGTATAGCCACTCAGGACCTCACCACATACGGAACAATAAGTACCGCTTTCATGTTCCTTTTCTGTGCAGGTCGATTCAACACGTCCGACAGACACTTCTGTATGACCGGTCGCCGGAATGACTATAGTATCTGTTCCGGTATACTCCTTTTCATCAAAAGTGCAGGTTGCAGTATAAACAGTCGATCCATCCTCGGTACAAGTCGCATCTGTAGTATCAGTTGTGATTTCTTCGCATTCAACTGACTGAGTATCATCTTCTTTTGTACAGGTAAATGTTGCCGTACATTCGGTATGATCATCATTCCAGTTGAATTTCGGCTCACCATAAGTATGTCCGGTTGCCTGAGCAGTAATGACTTCCTTCGGATCTGTATATGTTGTTTCCACTCCATCCGAATTCGTGATTGTAAAGGACGCGGAATATATGGTTTTACCATCCTCTGTGCAGCTTGCAGCCTTATTGGAAGATGTTACGGTACACTCAACCGTCTTCTCCTCCCCGTTCATTACATACGTAGCAGTACAGGTTGAATAATCCTCAGCCCAGGTAAATGTGATTTCACAATTATAATGAATTGTCACTCCTTCATTGTCAAATTTATTATAGGATCCAATTTCAATCTCTTTCCAATCATATTCCGAATACGCATAGTAAACATCCGTCAAGCTGCTGCCATAGAATGCATACTCACCAATGTTTATCACACTTCCCGGAATCGTGACGGTTTTTAAACTGCTGCAAGCATAAAACGCATGTCTACTGATACTAACCACACCACTCGGAATTATCACATTTGTCAGGCTTACACAGCCAGAGAATGCTGAAGCTCCGATACTCGTTAAACTATCCGGCAATGTTACACTTTCCAGACTCGTACAGCCAGCGAACGCAGAATCCGGAATCGCCGTTACCCCCGCCGGGATTGTAATTTCGGTCAGGCTGCTACAGTTTTGGAAAGCATAGCTGTCGATGCTGGTCAAACTGTCAGGAAGAGTCACGCTGGCCAGGCCGGTACAGTTGTAGAACGCATAAGTGCCGATGCTGGTCAAACTATCAGGAAGGGTCACACTGGCCAGGCCGGTGCAGTTATAAAACACATAGGTGCCAATGCTGGTCACGCTCGCGGGAATGGTCACGCTGACCAGGCTGGTGCAGTTGTAGAACGCATAAGTACCAATGCTGGTCACACTGTCAGGAAACGTTACGCTCACCAAACTGCTGCAGCCACAGAATGCATTGGCGGGAATAGCCGTCACACCATCAGGAATAGTCACTGTCTCAATGCTGGAACCGGCAAACGGCCCATTGTAGTTATAGGCAGCAGCCCTACTACAGCTACTGAGAGACGCAGGATAGTTGATACTCTTCAGACTAGTGCAGCCGTTGAATATATAGTATCCAAGCGTTGTCACACTATCCGGCAGAATGATGTCCGTCAGGCTGGTGCAGCTCTGAAACGCATAGTTTCCGATGCTGGTCAAGCTGTCAGGAAGCGTTACGCTCACCAAACTGCTGCACCCGTTGAACGCATACTCCGGAATTGCCGTTATGGCCGCCAGGATTTTAATTTCGGTCAGACTGCTGCACCCGTTGAACACGTAGCTCTCAATGCTGGTCACGCTCGCGGGAATAATCACGCTGGCCAAGCTGGTGCAGTTATAGAACGCATAGGTGCCAATACTGGTCAAGCTGTCAGGAAGCGTTACGCTCACCAAACTGCTGCACCCGTTGAACGCATACTCCGGAATTGCCGTTATGGCCGCCAGGATTTTAATTTCGGTCAG
>JAJPXG010000129.1:3264-11984 GCA_021205565.1 Lachnospiraceae bacterium
TGAACGCATACTCCGGAATTGCCGTTATGGCCGCCAGGATTTTAATTTCGGTCAGGCTGCTGCACCCGTTGAACACGTAACTCCCAATGCTGGTCACGCTCGCGGGAATGGTCACGCTGACCAGGCTGGTGCAGTTGTAGAACGCATAAGTACCAATGCTGGTCACACTGTCAGGAAACGTTACGCTCACCAAACTGCTGCAGCCACAGAATGCATTGGCGGGAATAGCCGTCACACCATCAGGAATAGTCACTGTCTCAATGCTGGAACCGGCAAACGGCCCATTATAGTTGTAGGTGGCAGCCTTACTGCAACTACTGAGAGACGCAGGATAGTTGATGCTTGTCAGACTGGTACAGCCATTAAAAATATAATATTCAAGCGAATCCACAGAATCCGGCAGGACAATGTCCGTCAGAACGGTACATCCGTTGAATGCATAGTTTCCGATGAATGTCAGACCATCTGGCAGCTTAACTTTAGTCAGACTGGTGCAGCCGTTAAACGCATAAGCCCATATTTTTAATACACCTACCGGAATTGTAATCTCGGTCAGACTAGTACAGCCGTCGAACGCCCAACCTCCTATACTGGTTACACTGCTGGATATAGTCACGCTGGTCAGGCCGGTACAGCCAATGAACGCATACTGTCCAATCGACGTCACACCATCCTCGATAACCACCTGCGAGATAAGCGTACGGTAACTGCTGTACCACGGCACACTGCTCGCCGAGCTCCAGCCCGTCATCGTCCCAGTGCCGCTGATCGTCAGCACATAGTCGCTGCTCAGCGTCCAGGTTAAATTGTCGCCGCAGGTGCCGCTGTTAAGGAGGTCATCATCTGCTGTCTCCTCAGTTACAGAGACGTCCTCCTCAACAGCGGCAACTACGGCGGTTCCCTCATCAGAAGCCAGAGAAATGCCTGCGTTTTCTGCCGCAGACTCACTCTCCCCAACAGACTCCTGTACCTCGTCAGCGGTCGTATTCTCACCCGGCTCTGCTGACACGGAGGAAACTGCTGCATCATCGACCTCTGCCGACGTGGAGGAAGCCGCCGCATTATCGACCTCTGCTGCGAGGTCTTCATCCTCTGTTAAATTCTCCTCGACGGAAACCTCCGCCGCCACATCCCCTCCTGCTTCCATCGCGAACGCGGAAGGCGTCATGTTCAGCATCATGGCCAGTGATAGTGCCAGTGCTGTCAGACATTTCAGTCTGCGGTAAAAACGCTTCATATTCCATTCTCCTCCTCATAATCATAATGAGACATAATTTCAATTATGTTTGATTATATCAACGCAGACCTTTGAATTCAACCTGTGACAGGTTTTGTGACAGCAAAACACATTTTTTTGGTCACATCTCCGATCGCCAACCCTGCAAACCAACACGAAAAAACGACAGCACGTTTCCGTGCTGCCGCTCATATTTTCATCTATAATTTGTTCAACGCAAAGGGGAATGGTGAACTGCTGTTTCCGCATCATTTTTTCTTCCGAAACACCAGCATCTTGCTGAAAATGTAATTCGCAATAGTCACAAACACCGCTGTAATAAAGGTGCCGACGTATACATTCACACCCGCGAAGGTGAAAATCTGCATCATCACAATATCCATCACCATCGTAGAGATGCGGGAACCCACAAAACCGGCCGCTTCCTTTAAAATCTGCGGATTTTTGCTCTTAAAAACAAAGTGCCGGTTCATCGGATAGGCGAAAATCACGCCCGCGGTCCAGTTGACCAGGCTTAAGACGAAATTCTGCAGATTCGTGGGATAGGCCGTGCCGCCAAAGACAAGCAGGTTAAATAAAAACTTAGTGCCCCAGGAAACGATGGTGGTCATGACGCCCACGATCAGGTAGACAATAATTTCCTCGTGCTGTTTATAAAGGTCCTTACATTTTTGTATCATTAAAAAACTCCTTTTATCAGAGGATCACCTGCTCTGTATCTCAGGTCGCTATGGACGTCTTTACAAAATACCGCAGCTGTGCATAAGCTCAATTACGAAAATCATAGATTTTCTCCCGAAGGACGCCTTCGGTGTATCTCACCTGTCCCGCAATCCCCTGTATCCTGTTACAGATTCACCACATTTCTCACGCGGCCTTCCTGGTACGCGCGAATGTTCTCATGCACCTCGCTCACGCAGCGGATGCGGGCCTCAACACTCGCCCAGGCTAAGTGCGGCGTGATAATGAGCTTCTGCGAATCCTGAATCGTTCCCAACGGGTTGTCCGCGGCGATGGGCTCCTTCTCCAGCACGTCCAGGCCGGCGGCAGCAATCGTTCCCTCGGTCAGCGCCTGATACAGATCCCGGTTATTCACCACAGGGCCGCGCGCCACATTGATCAGGATTGCTGTCTGCTTCATTTTGCGAAGCGCATCCAGATCAATCAGGTTGCGGGTAAGGTCGCTCAACGGGCAGTGCAGGGATAAAAAGTCGCTCTCTTTTAATAAGGTGTCAAAATCCACTCTCTCATATTCTGTCACAGTGCTCTTGCCGGTCACAGAATAAAAGATGACCTTACAGCCAAACGCTGTCGCAATCTCGGCTACCTTGCGGCCAATGTTTCCCATACCCACGATGCCCCAGGTCTTGCCGTCCAGCTCTCCAAACGGGATATCAAAATTGGAGAAGCGCTGCTGCGCACCGTAAGCGCCGCTCTTGACATAGTTGTCATAATACGGCAGCTTCTCATACAGGTAAAGCGCCAGCGCGAAGGTATGCTGCGCCACCGCCGCCGTGGAATAATTGACCACGTTGGCGACACGGATGCCGCGCTGCCTGCAGTATTCGATGTCCACATTGTCATAGCCGGTCGCCAGCTCGCAAATCAGCTTCACCTGCGGAGCGTCCTTTAATGTCGCCTCATTCAACGGCGCCTTGTTGGCCACAACTACCTCCGCATCCGCAACCCTCTCCCGCACCTCATCGGGCGTCACCGTGTTCCAGTAATAGGTAGTTTCCCCCAGATCATCAAAATTGACGTCAATGTCAGTTCCTGCGCTGTTGCGCTCCAATACCACAATTTTCATCCTCACTCTCCTTCCTCACAGCTTCACAACCGCCACCCCGTAGGCCGGCAGCGTCAGCTCCCCGTCAATCACAGCGTCCGTCAGCAGGTCCATCCCGCGCACTCCGGATACCGTCACTTCCTCCGTGCTGTCATTTAAGTAAAACGCATAGCTGCCTTCCTCGCCGGTACGCAGATGATATTCTACCCCGGCAGGCAGATCCTTTACAGAAATACCGGCGTCCTGCGCCATCCTTGAAAAGAGCGGCTTCATCTGCTCTGCGCTCACTCTGGCCGCGATATAATAAGCCCGGCCATCACCATAATTATGACGGGTCAGCGCCGGTTTTCCCTGATAATAATCGCTCTCATAAACCGCCAGTACATCCGCGCCCTTTAAATTCAGCACCTCAGCGTAATCCTTCACATCCCAGGCCGTGCCGTCCTCAAATACCATACTGTTGTGGTCGGACGGATAAAGCGTGTCGATCTCCTCGCTCTCCACCCCGAACAGCTCAGCCAGGCCATCTCCCGGAAAACCACCCAGGTAACACAGCTGATTGTCATCCACGTAGCCTGTAAAATAAGTCGCCAGAAGCTGGCCGCCGCGGGCCACAAAATCCTTTAAATTCTGCGCAGTGCCGGGCTGTAGAAGATAAAGCATCGGTGCAACCGCCACATCATAAGCCGACAAATCAGAATCGGAGGCCACGATATCCATCTCGATTCCCATCTCCTCAAACGCGGTCCAGATATCCCGGCAGAGTCTGTCATACTGTTTGGTGCGGCGGCTTAATGCCATCACATCGTCGATCGCCCAGCGGTTGTCCCAGTCCACCAGAAGCGCCGCGCGGGCCTTCACCAGAGTTCCCGCCACAGGACTGATTTTTTTCAGGATCTCTCCGACCTCAGCTACTTCTTTAAAAATCCGCGTCTCACCGGTACCCTTATGTCCCACCACAGCGCCGTGGAACTGCTCATACGAACCGCGGCCCTGTCTCCACTGAAAATACTGCACCGTATCAGAGCCGTTCGCCACAGCCTGCAGGCAGGCCAGCTTATGCACGCCGGGGCGCTTCATTTTGTTATACTCATGCCAGTTCGGCAGACCGGGCGCGCTCTCCATCAGCATGAAAGGACGGTCCGGCTTCATGGAACGCATCAGGGCATGGTTGAAAGCATTGCGGTACATGGTGTCCGCGAAGCTCTCGTAATCATTATGAAAAGCAGGATAGCTGTCCCAGGAAATGGCGTCCAGGCCCGGCGCCATCTTCCGATAATCCAGCCCGTAGAAAAAGTCCATGAAATTGGTAGTCACCGGAATATCGGGCGACACCTCCTTCAGCGTGCGGATCTCGTCCGTCATGAAATCGTTCATATTCCAGGTGGTAAAGCGCTTCCACTCCAGATTTAAACCCATCATGCTGGTCTCGCCGTTTTCAAAGGGCGGCTCAATCTGGTCAAAACTGCTGTATTCATGGCTCCAGAATTTTGCCCACCAGGCGTGATTGAGCTTCTCAATGTCATGGTCAAACTTGTCAGAAAGATACTGCCGGAAGCGGGCCGCGCACAGCGGGCAGAAGCATGTACCGCCCAGCTCGTTGGAGATATGATACATAATCAGGCCCGGATGCGAGCCAAAATTCTCCGCAAGCTTCCGGTCGATGATCCGGACTCTCGCGCGCAGCTTTAAGGAACTCATGCAGGGATTATGGCGCACGCCGTGCAGCCGCCGCTGGCCCCTGTGATCCACTCGGAGTGCCTCCGGATATTCCTCGTCCAGCCAGGCCGGCTTCGCGCCGCTGGGAGTTGCCAGAATGGTATAGATCCCGTTCTCATAGAGATTGTCCATGATCTCTTTCATCCACTCAAAATGGAATTCATCCTTTTTCGGCTCCAGCGTACTCCACGCAAAGACGCCCCGCGTCACACTGTTGACCCCGGCCTCCTTCATCAAACGTTTATCCGCTTTTAAAATGTCCGGCCGGTCCAGCCACTGATCCGGGTTATAGTCGCCGCCGTGTACAAATGTCCCGACTTTGGGGAATAAAATATGTTTTTCCATGCGCTTGTTCCCTGATTGAATAAATGATAGTATAAAAGCGATTGCTGCGCTCTTTGCGCTTTCACAATCGCTTTTATACTAATTTATGCCCTACGATTTGTCAATGAAATTCTTATGATGAGTTCATGCCGCGGTTCAAAGCAGTACCTGGCGGATCTCATTCATAATCTGTCCCGGCCGCTTCCCCTGCCGGCTTAACGCAGTCACCCGCTCCAGTATCGGACAGGCATGGGCAAAAAACTTCTCCAGACCCGCACAGAGCACATACTGTCCTTCCTCTTTATCCTCCGTCACGCCGAAACGATCCTTCGGACAGCCGCCGTTACAGTATTTCAGCCACTGGCAGGCGCGGCACTTTGCGGTCAGCTTTTCCTGCTTCGCATTGCCGAAATGCACCTGAAATGCACTGTCCGCCGCTTCTTCGATCCTGTCCCGTTTCAGATTGCCGATGCGATGCTTATCATCCACAAAATGATCGCAGGAATAAAGGCTGCCGTCCTCCTCCGCAATTAACACCCGCCCGCACGTTGGCGCCATCCAGCACAGGCTCGCCTCCCCGCCGGCCATAATCCGGGCAGTCTCCGCAAACAGCTGCACATCCGTCTGTCCTAAGTCATTTGTCACCCATTCGTCAAAAATCGTGCAGAGAAAATCTCCGTAGTCCTCCGCGCAGACCGACTCCGGAGAGAGATTCCCATCCGGACAGCGCACCACAATCGGGATAAACTGAATCCAGCCGGTATTGAACTCCCGCAGCGCTCTGTAAACGCCCAGCGCATCCTGCACAGTCGCGGAGTTAACCGTGCACAGGAGGTCAGGCTCTATTCCAACCGCCTTCAGGCGCTCAACGGCCTGTCTCACACGGTCGTACGTTCCCTGTCCTCCCATATCCTTCCGGTTTTGATCATGCACCGCCTGCGTGCCGTCGATACTCAGCCCTACATCAAAGTGATTTCCCTTTAAAAAACGGCACCACCTTTCATTTAATAACAGTCCGTTGGTTTGCAGATTATTCCAGACCTGCCAGCCCCCAGGCAAATACTTTTTCTCCAGCTCCACCGCGTACTGGTAAAAATCAAGACCCGCGAGCGTCGGCTCCCCGCCATGCCAGGTAAAGGACACCACCGGACCCGGGCTCGCCTCAATCGTCTGACAGATCAGCTTTTCCAAAAGCTTTAAATTCATACGCACCTGGCGGCTGTGCGCGGAATATTTCCCTTTATCGAGATAATAGCAGTAGGAGCAGCGCATATTGCACAGAGAACCCACCGGCTTGGCCATCACGACGAAGGGCTGTCTGGCCTCCTGCTTTCCATTTTCCATCACATTTTCCATACCAAAGGCACTCCCGTCCCAATCATGTACGGGGCGCCGCTTCCGCCGCGCCCCGTCGTAATCCGTTCCGTCCTATTCCTTCAAATGCTTTGCAAAAAATTCCAGCGTCTTCTCCCAGGAATCCATGGCCTGCTGCTGCCGGTACAGCGGCTTGTCATAATACCAGATTCCATGTCCCGCGCCGTCATAGCGGTAAAACTCATAGTCCTTGCCCAGACCTTTTAAGATTTCCTCGAGCTTGTCCACCTCCGCCCGATCAGGCCGCTTGTCATCATTGCCGAAGATTCCTAACAGCGGACAGTTTAAGTTCGCCGCGTAATCGGACGGTGAAACCGGCCGCGTTTGAGTCAGCTCCTGCGGCTCCATCACCACCGCGCCGCCCCAGCAGTCCACGGCCGCGTCCACATGCTCCAGTGTGCAGGCTGCCAGGAAGGTATGGCGTCCGCCGGAGCACATGCCGATCACACCGGTTTTGCCGTTGGACTGGGTCTGATTGCGCAGAAAACGAAGCGCCCCGTCGCAGTCGCCCATAACGCTGTCATCGCTCACGCCTCCGGCCTCCCTCATCTTCTGGCTGACCTCGGTCGGTGTCCCGGTGCCAAACCGCCCATAGATATCCGGGCAGAGCACGCTGTAGCCGTGCTGCGTAAAACGCCGCGCCGTCTCCCTTAAAAATTCATCCCAGCCCGGCATGTGCGGAATCAGCACAATCCCCGGGTACGGTCCCGCTCCCAGCGGCCTCGAATAATATGCCCGGATCGTATCCCCCTGATATCCGGAAATACTGATGGTCTCGGCGATCATTCCCTCGTAATCACCGGTGTTTAAACTGTTCCAGATCAAAATCTCACCTCCTGTTTCATTCCTGATCCATCCACAAAATCATGTGCATGGTCCAGACTTTCCATAGTTACCGCAGCTTCTCCTGCAGTTATTATACGCTTTCGTCAGATTTTGCGCAATTTTTTTCGGGAGCAGCGCACTTCCCTCAGCCTGAAATTGCAGAAGACAGGTATGATACCCCTGTTTTCAGATATCATACCTGTCTGATTACAATCATTTAAAATTCAGTTTGTCAGTTCACAGCCTGCTGTGCAGGCGTTCTGTTACAGCCTCTTCAGCAGCTCTTCCCTCTGCGCCTCATACCCCGGCTTGCCTAAGAGCGCGAACATGTTCTTTTTATAAGACTCCACGCCCGGCTGGTTGAACGGATTGACACCCAGCATATAGCCGCTGACGCCGCAGGCAAACTCAAAGAAGTAGAACAGCTCGCCCAGATAAAACGCGCTGACCTCGGGAACCTTCACCACAAAGTTGGGAACCTGTCCATCCGTGTGCGCTAAAATGGTACCGTTCATGGCGGACTTATTGACGAAGTCCACAGTCTTGCCGGCCAGATAATTCAGGCCGTCCAGATCAACCTCTTCCTCTTCCAGGGTGATTTCCTCGCGGCTCTTCTCGATCTCGATGACCGTCTCAAACATGATCCTGCTGCCGTCCTGGATGAACTGGCCCATGGAGTGCAGGTCGGTGGTCAGATCGACGCTCGCCGGGAAGATGCCCCGCTGGTCCTTGCCCTCGGACTCGCCGAAAAGCTGCTTCCACCACTCGGAAACATAATGGACGCTGGGCTCGTAGTTGGCCAGAATCTCGACCTTTTTGCCCTTTCTGTAAAGGACATTACGCAGGGCCGCATACTGTACGGCGTCGTTCTCCTCGAAGGGAGCCTCGATCGCGCGCTTTCTCGCGCTGGCAGCGCCCGCCATCAGCTCATCGATATCCACGCCGCTGACCGCGATGGGCAGAAGTCCCACAGCCGTCAGGACGGAGAAACGGCCTCCTACATCATCCGGTACAACGAAGCTCTCGTAACCCTCGGCGTTCGCCAGATTCTTCAACGATCCGCGTGCCTTATCGGTGGTCGCGTAAATTCTCTTATTGGCCTCCTCTTTGCCGTATTTCTCGATCAGCTTCTTTTTAAATACACGGAAAGCAATCGCCGGCTCGGTAGTCGTGCCGGACTTGGAAATCATATTGATGGAGAAATCTCTGTCCCCGATCACCTGATTCAAATGCGCGATATAAGTTGAGCTGATGGAATTGCCCACAAAATAAATCTCCGGAGCCTTGCGGATGGACTTGTCCACGCAGTTGGCGAAGCTGTGTCCTAAAAACTCCACCGCCGCTCTCGCGCCCAGGTAAGAGCCGCCAATGCCGATCACCAGCAGGACTTCGGAGTCAGACTGAATCTTCTCCGCGGCCTTTTTGATCCGCGCAAACTCTTCCTTATCATAATGC
>JAJPXG010000088.1 GCA_021205565.1 Lachnospiraceae bacterium
ACGAGGCCGGACGGGAAGGTGCCCAAGGCTGTTATCGCCGGGCTGCGTACACGCAACGGGAACCTGACGATTACGATCGGTGATTTCGCGGATAAGGAGATGCTGTAGAAGAGATAGCCAGAACATGGAACAGCCGCACCGGTGCACCCGTTAGGAATGACCGGAGCGGCGTTTTTAAAAGGCTTTGCAGGATAAAGCCATTGAGAAGGAGGGGATTTTTGAAATGAAGACAGCGGCAAAATTATTTGCGGTTGTGATTCTCTTGGGTGTCATTGTGGGCGGTGTGCTGTACTGCCTGGTGTTTGGCGGACAGAGCGGATCAGAGGAGGCGTCTTCAGACAGCGGTACACAGAGTACAGCTGCTGAGGCGGAGAATCTGTCTGACAGTGGAGCTTCAGGATCCTCAGGGACGGCAGCAGCCCGGTCGGATCTTTCCACTCTGACGGCGAATGAAGAGAATGGCACCACGATTGTTTTCTCGGAAAATAATATCACGGTAAATGGTTCGGGAGCCTCCGTTTCAGGCTCGGTTGTCACAATCAGCGATGGCGGGACTTATATTGTCAGCGGCGCTATGGACGGCGGACAGATTTATGTGAATGCGGGCGGCAGCGATGAGATTATTCTTCTGTTAAGCGGGCTGACACTCAGTAATAAGGACGAACCGGCCATTTATGTGGAGAACGCGGGTCAGACACAGCTGATTCTGGCGGCAGGAACAGTCAATACCATCCAGAGCGGTACGGCAGTGGAAATCAGTTCGCAGACAGAAACCTCAGATGATGAGGACATCAGCGGCGGCACCATTTACGCACGGGATGATCTGTCCATTTCCGGAGAAGGGACGCTTGTCGTATATGGATACCTTAATAATGGGATTCAGACGACGAACGATATGCTGATTGACAGCGGAATCATACAGGTTACTGCGGTGAATAACGGAATCAAAGGGAAGGATTCTGTGACGATTACCGGAGGTACATTCACGATTGTTTCGGGCGGAGACGGAATTAAATCCAATGATACGACGGGTGAGGATTACGGGGTCGTGACTATCAGCGGCGGTACCTTTGATATTGAGGCCTATGGGGACGGTATCCAGGCAGAGACGGTGCTGACCATTACAGGCGGCAGCTATGACATCGTCACAGGAGGCGGCAGCAGTGAGGCAACCTATTCTTCTTCTGAAAACTGGCGGGTATACGGTTCCAACTGGGACAGATCCGATGAGACGGATTCAAGCGCCAAGGGGCTTAAGGGCGGCACGCAGGTTGTGATTTCGGGCGGCAGCTTTACCATTGATTCCTGCGATGATGCGGTGCATTCCAATGGGGATATTGTGATCGACGGCGGCAGCTTTGAGATTGCTTCCGGAGATGACGGGATGCACGGGGATACTTCGCTGACCATCAATGGAGGAACGATCGTCATTACAGATTCTTATGAAGGTCTGGAAGCCAATCAGATCACGATCAATGGTGGGGATATTACGCTGACGGCGTATGATGATGGGCTGAATGCCAACGGCGGCTCTTCTATGGGAGGTGGCTTCAGTTGGAATTCGACTTCCTCCTCAAGCTCCGATATGCCGACCTTAAAGATCACGGACGGCAGTCTGGTGGTAAACGCGGGCGGAGACGGCTTAGACTCCAACGGGGATATTATTATTGAGGGCGGTGTGACGATTGTCAACGGTCCCACGGACAGTCAGAATGGGGCGATTGATTCCGGCACAGAATCCGGCGGGACATGCACGATCAGCGGCGGTACGCTTCTGGCGTTGGGCAGTTCCGGCATGGCGGAGACATTTTCTTCATCCTCTGACCAGTGTTCATTTATGTGTACATTGTCAACGTTCTCTGCCGGTGATGAGCTGACTATTACGGATTCGAACGGAACGGTGATTTTTCAGTATACTGTTTCAAAGAGCGGTTCCTCTGTCGTGTTCTCCTCACCGGATCTGGTGCAGGGAGAAACATATACTTTGACGGTTGGAAGCCAGAGCACTGAGATTACATTGAATTCTGTTTCCACAACCACGAACGGAAGCAGCGGCATGGGCGGCCAGTCCGATATGGGCGGCGGTAATAAGGGCGGCATGGGCGGCGGCAATAAAGGCGGCATGGGCGGCAGATAAACAATAGAAAATCTATGTAGGATAATGGGACGAAGCCGGGGCTGTAGCTGCGGGGTTCGTCAAATGCTAAGAGCCATCGCGGAAAGCGATGGCTCTGTCTGTCAGGAGATGTTTTAGATGGGACGGCTGCCGGTATTGCACGCAGAATGCAGGGCTTGCCGCTGGTGCGCGCAATGCTGCGTATCAGTGTTGGTCGGCAAATGTCTCAATCAGCTTCACCAGCTCCTCTCCGATGCGCTTCGAGGCTTCTGCTGTGCCGGCCCCGATATGGGGAGTGGCGCTGACGGCCGGGTGGGAGATAAGCTCCCAGTTGGGATTTTTCTCATCCGCGAATACGTCCAGGCCTGCAGCCCGGATTTTTCCGTTGTTTAACGCATTCAAAAGAGCGGTCTCATCCACATTGGCGCCGCGGGATACGTTGATGATGACCGCGCCGTCCTTCATGCGGGCGACGCTCTCCTCATCGATCAGGGGCTTTTCGGCAGCCGCTGCGCAGAGGATGATTACGTCACTGGAGGTGAGCAGGCCGTCCATGGAGACAAAATGCATGGTGTCGCATTCCACACCTTCCGGTTTGTGGATGTGTACGGTGGAGAGAACGTTCATCCCAAGCGCCTGTGCCTTGGCGCCAACCTTCTGGCCGATGTTGCCGTAGCCGATGATGCCGACCGTTTTCCCGTTAAGCTCGAAGCCCTTGGAGCAGGCTTTTTTCTCCCACTTTTCCTGGCGCATGGTGCTGCCGCAGAGGGAAATATATCTGGCACAGGAAAAAAGAAGTCCAATGGCCAGCTCCGCGACCGCGTTGGCGGAGGCGCCGGCCGTATTGGAGACGGCAATTCCGTTATCGCGCGCATACTGTACGGCGATATTATCCAGGCCGACACCGGCACGCAGGATTAGTTTCAGCCGTCCGCCCTTTGCGGCGTCGATTTGCTCTTCCTTGATCTTGGTGGCGGAACGGATCACGGCAATGTCAAAATTCCGCAGCGCCGCTCCTAACTCAGACGGCTCATAATAGTGCTCCACTACTTCGTGACCGTCGTTTTGCAGCTGATGGATTGCTGTTATATCCATCCC
This sequence comes from Lachnospiraceae bacterium, assembly GCA_021205565.1. Taxonomy (GTDB): domain Bacteria; phylum Bacillota; class Clostridia; order Lachnospirales; family Lachnospiraceae; genus RGIG6307. The sequence goes on from JAJPXG010000088.1 coordinate 3,215, forward strand.
GTCTGTCACGAGAATTCTCATCATGAGTAACCTCCGTTTCTCTTATGCTTCCTTAACCATGGTATTCATTTTCAAATCTTTTCAGGCAGTCTACCAGAGCCTCCACGCCCTCCTTCGGCATGGCGTTGTAGATGGAAGCGCGCAGGCCGCCAACGGATCTGTGGCCTTTCAGGTTATCGAAACCGGCGGCTTTGGTGTAGGCTACGACCTTCGCGTCGAGGTCGGCATCGCCGGTGACGAAGGGTACATTCATCAGGCTGCGGTCTTTTTTCTCCACGGTTCCGTGGAACATGGCGGAGGAATCCAGGAAATCATACAGGACCTTTGCCTTGTCCTCATTGATGGCCGCCATGGCCTCAAGGCCGCCCAGGGATTTCAGATATTTGAATACCTTGCCGCAGACATAAATTGCCCAGCAGTTAGGCGTGTTGTACATGGAGTCATTATCCGCGTGGATTTTGTACTGCAGGTAGGACGGGAGATTCGTCAGATCGTCGCGGATCAGGTTCTCCCTGATGATCACGATCACCATACCTGCGGGACCCACGTTTTTCTGAACGCCGGCATAAATCAGTCCGTAGTCGGAGACATTGCAGGGGCGGGAGAGAAACATGGAGGACTGATCGGAGACCAGAACATGGCCCTTCGTGTTGGGAAGCGTGGAATAAGTCAGACCGTGAATCGTCTCGTTCTCACAGATATAAACGTAATCGGTATCCTCCGGAATATCCAGATCGGAACAGTCCGGAATGTAGGAGTAATTCTTGTCCTTCGAGGAGGCGGCAACGATCACCTCGCCCTCCTTTTTGGCTTCCGCGATGGCCTTTTTGGACCAGGCACCGGTCTCAATGTAGACGGCCTTGCCGTATTTCGTCAGATTCATGGGAATCATGGAAAACTGCAGCGTGGCGCCGCCCTGGATGAAGAGTACCTTATAGTTGTCCGGAATCTGCATCAGATCGCGCAGATCCTGCTCGGCCTCGCTGGCGATTTTGATGAATTCTTTGGAGCGGTGGGACATTTCCATCACGCACATGCCGCTGCCCTGATAATTCATCATTTCGTCACGGATTTCCTCCAGTACCGGCTCCGGCATGGTCGCGGGACCGGCGGAAAAGTTGTAGGTTCTGTCGTAGTTCATAGTTGATAGCCTCCTTTAGTCGACTCCGGAATATCTGTGTCTTCCGGGCGATAACATGTATATGTGCTGTCAGCCTCGTGTTGAATACCGGCACGGCAGACAGCTTAAGGTTCCTTTCTGTTTTCATTATTATAAAAAATGAGTAGGTGGATGTCAATGAAAAACGCCCGCAAAATCGACCTGCAGGACTGCGGCTGAGTTGCGGTGAGTTAACAGTTTCTGATTACAGCTGCGCGCAGATGATATAAAGCCGTCTCTTTACAGAATTGTCTGTTTCCAGTATAATAATCAGACGAAGCATAAATCCGGAAGATGGCGGAGGTCTTTTATACGCGAGGCATGTTCCGGACAAGTAATATATCAGATGGCAGGAGGGGAAATGCGGCAGCAGGGAATCATAGAACGGGAAGATATGCTGGAATTGACCAGGCGGATGACCTTAAGCAGGAACTGTTTTTGCAGGATAGCGGGAGCTTATTTTGATGAAGATGGCAATGTGGACGGTACTTTCAACCGCTTTTTCAAGCAGTTAAAGTCGAATGAGCAGCGCAAAAATTTGGAAATCGCGAAAGCAATTCCGTTCGCGGAAACGAATGCGAAGCTTAAGGAGTATGTTTTTGAGGATGCGGACAGGAAACAGAACAGTATCTGGCAGATGCTGATGGCACTCAGGGACTGCGAACTGAAAAACGATGCCCTGCTGGATGTTTTTTATGAACTCATCGGTGAACGGTACCGCTTTGGTGTTCCTTTTGCGTTCTTTGTTTTCCACGGTCGATATGATGTTCCAGTCAAGGGAAACGACCGGATGCGGCAATGGGAATCGGAGGAGGTTTATTCTTTTCTGATCGGAGCCTTTTGCAGAATCGATCAGGATTATGAGCCGCAGAATCCGGAGCGGGGATTTTTATTTCCGGCCTTTAAAAACCGCAGTACGGATTGCGGACGGATTGAGATTTTCAGGGATTACGTTGCTTGCGGTGAGGATGCGATGAGAGGCAGGAGTTATTAATCAGGGAAAATGAAAGAGGAATGACCGCGTCCGTTCGGAGTTGACGGAAACCGCGAGACGTACTATTATAATTGCAGTGTTTTGAATCGGGGACGATGCCGTAAGCATACGTCCCTTTGCGTTGCTAAAACTGGGTGAATATTCCTGGCTTGATTGACTGAGCGGCCGGCAGCTATGCTGAGGCGGAGTGTTCAACAAGATATGGCAGAACAGGAGACAGACAAGATGGAGATCATAGAGACATTTGGCCATACAGTGGAAAAATTATGTGAGGAAAGCCCCGAAAAGGCGCGGACGCTTTTAAAAACCGGGTGGGAAGCGCAGGGACTGAAATTTCGTCTGCTCCCGGACCGGAGACTTCAGCCGGCGGACCGGTATCTGGCAAAGCTGATGATGGATACGATGCTGAAGCCTTTGAAAAATCCGGCGGATTCCGCGATTGTCAGCATATTCACTCCCTGTGAGCTGCTTTCGGAGACGGGCTTGAGTCCGTACAATGCGGAGGCTTTTTCCTGCTATGTCTCAGCCTCAAAGGCGGAAGGCTTCTGCATGGAGCAGGCATTGAGCGACGGTATTTCGGAGACTCTGTGCAGTTATCATAAAACTTTTTTAGGCGCGGCGAAGAAGGGACTTTTACCCAGGCCGCGCTGTATTGTGTATACGAACTTAATCTGCGACGCTAACCTGGTGACCTTTCGCGCACTGGCTGACCTGTATCAGGCTCCTTCTTTTTTTATTGACGTACCGTTAAAGCAGAATGAAGAAAATGTCCGGTATGTGGCGGATCAGTTAAAGGAGCTCGCGGCCTTTCTGGAAGAGCAGACGGGGCGGGAGATTGATGAGGAGCGGCTGAAAGAGCGCGTTGCGTCAAGCAGCCGGTCGTTGAAAAATTATCAACAGTTTCAGAAAGAGCGCGCCGGAAAATATATCCCGACAGACCTGGTCACACCCCTGTACGCGGGCATGACGCAGAATATTCTGCTGGGCAGCAGGGAGGAAGAAAAATATACGGAAATGCTGTTAAAAGATGTGGAGAAAGCGGCTCCTGCCAGGGGAAAACGGATTTACTGGATGCACACCATTCCCTTCTGGTCATCCGCGGTACGTGAGGCGCTGGCCTTTAAAGAGGACGCGCAGATCGTGGGCTGTGAGCTGGCGCAGGTCTTTGACGGTGAGCTGGATCCGGAGAAACCATATGAATCCATGGCCCGGCGGATGGTTTATCATAATTTAAATGGCGGGATCAGTCGTCGTATTGAGGCAGGTATCCGCCATGCAAAGGAGGCCGAGGCTGATGGTGTGGTCTGGTTCGCCCACTGGGGCTGTAAGCATACGCTGGGAGGCGCGAGACTTGCTAAAAAGAGGTTTGAGGAGGCGGGGATTCCGCTTTTGATTCTGGACGGAGACGGCTGCGACCAAAGCTATGGAGGGGAAGGACAGACATCCACCCGACTGGGCGCGTTTCTGGAGATGCTGGGAGGTGCGCATGAGTAAATTATATTATATCTGTAAATACACCCCGGTGGAGCTTCTGCAGGCCATGGGCGCGGACTGCGCTATTTTAAATGAGATGCCGGAAAGCTTTGAGCGGGCGGAGCAGATGGCGCATCCCAACCTGTGCGGTTTTGGAAAGGCGCTGCTGGAAAGCGTGCTGAGCGGAAAGGTAAAGGAGCTGGTTTTAGTTAACTGCTGTGACACCATCCGCAGTGTGTATGACGTTTTAAAGGACAGCGGGCAGCTGGATTTCCTTTATCTGATGGACATGCTGCACAGCGGCGGCACCTGCAGCAGGGAGAGAGCCGTGTCTGAGTTAAAGGAGCTGATTGAGGCTTACGGGGCGTACCGGGGCAGCAGCTTTGATGAGGAAAAATTCCGCTCTGCCTTTGTCCGCAAAACGCAGGATGCTGAATCTCATATCAGTGTTCTGGGAGCGCGGATGGGGGAGGAACTGTTTCAGATGGTGAGCCGCTCCATGCCGTATCCGGTCAGAAATGAAAGCTGCGTCGGCAACCGGACAGCCGGAGAGGTGCCGCCGCCGCAGGGTCTTGAATTTGATGGATTGCTGGACTGGTATGCGGCCCAACTGCTGGGGCAGCTTCCCTGTATGCGGATGGTGGACAATACCGGCAGAAAACAGCTATATAATGATCCAACGCTGAAAGGGATTATTTATCATACAGTCAAATTCTGTGATTTCTACAGCTTTGAGTATTCTGAGATGAAGCTGAAAGCGGTGGTGCCGCTTTTAAAAATCGAATCGGATTACACGCTGCAGAGCAGCGGCCAGCTTCTGACCAGGCTGGAGGCTTTCGCGGAAAGCTTATCGGACGGGGAGCAGGAGCATAAGGAGAAGAGGATGAAGAAGGGATATTTTGCGGGTGTGGACAGCGGATCCACCAGTACGGACGTGGTGATTTTAAACCGGGAGAAGAAAATGATCGCGGGAATCATTCTGCCGACCGGCGCGGGTGCGGCGCTTGGCGCGGAGCGGGCACTGGAGGAGGCATTAAAGAGTGCCGGCCTTGCCCGCGAGGACATCGACGCGGTGGTCACTACAGGCTACGGCCGGACGGCGATTCAGTTCGGAGATAAGAGCATTACGGAGATCACCTGCCATGCGCGGGGCGCTCATTTTTTAGACCCGGAGGTTCGCACTGTGATTGATATTGGCGGACAGGACAGCAAGGTGATTCGCCTGGACGAGGAAGGAAACGTGTTGAATTTCGTCATGAATGACAAGTGCGCCGCCGGGACAGGCCGTTTTCTGGAGATGATGGCCCGCACACTGGAGATGAGTCTGGATGAAATGAGTCAGCTGGGGCTTCATCATAAGGAAGACATTACGATTTCCAGCATGTGCACAGTGTTCGCGGAGTCTGAAGTGGTTTCCCTGATCGCGCAGAACAAAGCGCCGGATGACATAGTTCATGGCCTGAATAAGGCGGTGGCGGTTAAGACGGCTTCTCTTTTAAAGCGGGTGGACGGTCAGGAAAAATTCATGATGACCGGCGGTGTGTCCAAAAATCTGGGTCTGGTGAAGACGCTGGAGGAAAAGCTGGGCACGAGCCTGGTGATCAGCGAGAGCGCGCAGCTTTGCGGCGCGCTGGGAGCGGCGCTTTTTGCGATGGATATGGTGGAGGATGAAACGCAGAACTGAGGAACCCACCAGTGTGCTGCTTCCTGTGATCCGACTGCGAAGAAAAGGAACCCGCCGACATGCATCCGCATAAGATAGACCAAAAGCATTTTTTGGAAAATCAGTATGATATCTTTAAAAAAGGCGGCAGCCTGCGCTCTGATGGTGCTTTTGTGTGCGGCAGTCATCACAGGCTGCGGGAAGAAAGACAGTGCGGGTTCATCGAAGGACTTAGAGAAGGTGACGCTCAATGAAGTGGCCCATTCCATTTTTTACGCGCCCATGTATGTGGCAATCGAGAAGGGCTATTTTGAGGAGGAGGGTATTGAACTGGATCTGGTGACCGGCTTTGGCGCGGATAAGACCATGACGGCGGTGCTCACCGGCGAGGCTGACATTGGCTTCATGGGCAGCGAGAGCAGCATCTACACCTATGTGCAGGGGATAGATGACCCGGTCGTGAATTTCGCGCAGCTGACGCAGCGGGCCGGGAACTTCGTGGTGGCAAGGGAGCCGATCGAGGATTTTGATTGGAGTATGCTCGTTGGCGCTGAGGTGCTCGGCGGCAGGGCGGGCGGCATGCCCGAGATGGTCTTTGAGTATGTTTTGAAAAAGAACGGCATCGACCCGGAGGAGGTCAATATCGATAAAAGCATAGATTTCGGTTCCACCGCGGCAGCTTTTTCCGGCGGAAAAGGGGAATACAGCATCGAATTCGAGCCATATGCGACATCCTTAGCGGTCAAAGGCGACGGCTATATCGTGGCTTCCCTGGGAGAGGCTTCCGGTTATGTGCCGTACACGGCGTTCTGTGCCACAGCCTCCTACCTGGAGGAGCACGCGGAAACGGTACAGGGCTTTGTGAACGCCCTGCAGAAGGGTCTGGGCTATGTGAACAGCCATACCGCTGAGGAAATCGCGGCGGTGATCGCGCCCCAGTTTACGGAGACAGAGGAGGAGAACCTGGTTCTGATTGTGGAGCGGTACGCGGCGCAGGATACCTGGCCGGATACGCTCGTCTTCTCGCAGGAGAACTTTGAATTGCTGGAGCAGATTCTGATCGAGGCAGGGGAGCTTCAGGAGACGGTGAGTTACGAGGCGCTGGTGGATACGACGTTTGCCGAGAAGGCGGCGGAGTAAGAAGAAATTTCCGGACAAAACTGCGCCTGAAAAGTGTGTTTTTTCGAAAAACGTGCCTGAAAAATGTTGTGAGGTGGATGATACAGATGAGGAGCAGCCATTTCAATCTGAAAGCAGGTTCCGACCAGGGACTGACAGGAACCACACACGGAGAGTCTTTCGCGGGTGGCACGGGCGGGAGCGAAAATTTCCGTATTCCGGCGCTGATCACCCTGCGGGACGGCTCTCTGATGGCCGCGGCCGATGCCCGTTATGCTACAACCGGAGACGGTGGCGGACTGGATACGATAGTCAGTATTTCCCATGATCAGGGAAAAACCTGGCAATACAGCTATCCGATCTATTTCCCGGACAGCGATGGTTATGCAGGGGCAGCTGCCACAACGGTGATTGACCCGGTTCTGGCGCAGGGCGCGGACGGTACGGTTTACCTGATGGCGGATGTGAATCCCACCGGCGTAACCACCATGCGCGGCTACACGTATCCCAGGCGGGGAACCGGATATATTGCGGTAGACGGGGTGGCGCGTCTGGCTTTGACTGACCATTATGAAAATGTCGGCACAGTGCCATCGGAGGACGATTTATCCACATATGGTTATTACGTGGGTGATTTTGATGAGGAGGGCTATGCTGACATTATCAGCCGTCTGGACGGATCTGCATTTTATGCAGTGGATGAGTGTTATAATCTGTACAAGGCAGATGGAAATGACATTTACATTCCGCTGACACAGCGCCAGGTAAACACCTCGGTTATGATTCAGCAGAATGTTTTTTACGCCGGCTCAGATCTTCATATATACAACACCGGCTATCTGTGGCTGGCCTGCTCTATGGACAGCGGCAAAACCTGGCGCCATAAAATTTTGAATCCGCAGCTCAAGCGTGACAATGAGACCGCGCTTTTGGTTTCTCCGGGCCGTGGGACTCTGCTTCGTGACGGAACGGTTCTTATTCCTTTTTATACCTGGGATTACAGCGGCGAAGGACGTCAGCAGAGCACCTATATTTACTCCAAAGATAGCGGTCAAACCTGGACCAGGGCGGATGATATCCCCCTTTCCAACGGCTGGAGCAGCGAGAGCGAGGTGGTGGAGCTGGCCGATGGTACGCTGCGGATGTTTGTGCGAAACGGCAGCGGGACAATCAGTTATGCGGATGCTGCCTGGAGTGAGGCTGTGGGCCGCTATGTATGGAGGCAGGCAGGGGGCATCGTTTCTACGGGCATTGCTGCTACCTCCACCTGCAATATTTCCGCTGTCCGCTACTCTCATCAAAGCAATGGATGCGAGATTATTCTGGCAGCTTGCCCCGGCAATGGAGCGCGTCGCAGCGAGGGAAAGATTTTTGTGTTTTTGCTGGATGAGAATAAGAACATGACGTTGGCCGGGACTTTCCAGGTGACGGACAGCCATTTCTCCTACTGCTGCCTGACAGAATTCGCTGACGGCAGAGTGGCGCTTTTGTGGGAGTCAGGCAGCAGGGTGAATGAAATACGGTTTGATGTTTATGAAATCGACAGGATTGTTTCATTTTAATAAAAGAGATACCGGTTTTGATTAATCCGGTATCTTTTAAAATTGTAAAAAATGTTGTACAATGCTTTTATGTTTTGATGTATGAGCGCGAAACGGCTGAATTTTGGCACAGATATTGTGGATTTTAAATGGCTCATATGGTTGCCCGGTCGTCGTGCAGCAACATATTTTGGCTTTTTTGTGCAAAATAAATAAGAAAGTATAGAGAGGAACTATGGGAAAAATATTCAGATTTCATAAGGACGTGGATACAGATCAGATCATCGCGTCCCAGTATTTATTGTATCCAAATATCGAGGAGATGAAGGTACATACCTTTGAGTCGCTGGATAAGACCTTTGCGCAGAGGGTGCAGCCTGGAGATTTTGTGGTGGCGGATGAGAATTTTGGCTGCGGCTCCTCCAGGGAGCAGGCACCCAGCGTGTTGAAGGCTCTGGGGGTGAAGGCGGTGATCGCTAAAAGCTTCGCCCGGATTTTTTATCGGAACGCGATCAATATCGGTCTGCCGGTGATTGTGTGCAAGGATCTGTATGACCATGTGCAGGACGGGGATGAGATGGAGCTGGATATGTCCGCCGGTGTGGCGGTTGTGGGCGGCGTGGAGTATGCCTGCACGAAGCTGCCGGAGTACATGCAGGGTATCCTGGATCAGGG
>JAJPXG010000152.1 GCA_021205565.1 Lachnospiraceae bacterium
TTCTTGCAGCGGCCGCCGGTGTAGAACACGTTCGTCCCCGAAAAATAAAAAAAAAAAAGGTCGATCAGCTCATGAGCAACGACGGCACCACCCACCTGACCATCGATATGTATCAGAAACAGTTGAAAAATCCGCACATCGCGGATGTGTCCAAGCTTGTGTGGATTGTGGATCACAACGTGCCCTGCGACAGCCCGAAAACCGCTTTAAGTCATAAAAAGATGCGTGATTTCGCAAAAGAGAACGGCATCACTTTTTATGAGGGCCAGGGAGTGTGCCACCAGATCATGATGGAGAATCATGTGCGTCCTGGTGAGTTGATTTTCGGGGCGGACTCTCACACCTGCGCTTATGGGGCATTGGGTGCGTTCGGAACGGGCGTGGGCTGTACGGATTATCTCTATGCTATGGTGACCGGGAAATCCTGGGTGCTGGTGCCGGAGACATTGAAATTTAATCTGCACGGGAAACTGCGAGAGGGCGTGTACGCCAGAGACCTGATTCTGACCATCATCGGGCAGATTGGTGCCAACGGAGCCAATTATAAGGCCATGGAGTTTGGCGGCGAGGGCCTGAAAACGCTGAATATGTCTGACCGAATCTGCATCTGCAACCTCTGCGTGGAGGCAGGGGCCAAGACAGCGCTGATGGAGGCGGATGAAGTGGCACTTGCCTATCTGAAAGAGCACGGCAGGGAGCCGAAGCATGTGTTTACCAGTGATGAGGACGCGGAGTATGCGCAGGTCTATGAGATTGACTTAGGCAGCATAGAACCGATCGTGGCGAAGCCGCATTTTGTGGACAACGTGGTACCGGCAACAGAGTGCCTGGGTGTGAAGATCGACGAGGCCTTTGCCGGATCCTGCAACAACGGGAGAATTGAGGATCTGCGCGTGGTAGCGGATATTTTAAAGGGCAGGAAGGTGCACCCGCTGGTGCGTTTCCTGATCGTGCCGGCCAGCAACGCGGTGTATCAGCAGGCGTTGAAAGAGGGCCTGATGGATATTTTCATGGAGTCGGGAGCGATTGTGATGAATGCCAACTGCAGCGTCTGCTGGGGCAGCTGCCAGGGGGTGATCGGGGAGAAGGAAGTGCTGATCAGCACCGGTACCCGCAATTTCAAGGGTCGTGCCGGGCATCCGGACAGCTTTGTGTATCTGGCGAGCGCCGCGACGGTGGCGGCCAGCGCAGTGGCGGGATGTATTACTACGGCGGACAGACTGTAGAGAAAATGGAGACAAATATGGAACAATTTACAGGAACCGTGTGGATCCTCGGCGATGACATCGATACGGACATTATTATACCGACAGAATATCTGGCCTTAAAGACTGTGGACGATATGAAGCCCTACGCCTTTTCGCCGCTGCGTCCTGAACTGGCCGGTCTGATCAAGCCCGGCGATATGATCGTGGCAGGCAAAAACTTTGGCTGCGGCTCCTCCCGTGAGCAGGCGCCGGAAATCATCAAGGCGCTGGGCGTTTCCTGTGTGATCGCGAAAAGCTTTGCCAGGATTTTTTTCAGAAATGCCATCAATAATGGCCTGCTGTTAATCGAGAATGATCAGATTCAGCAGGCAGTGCAGGAGGGTGACCGTCTGACCGTACATACCAATCAGTATCTGGAGCATGAGGGGAAGCAGTACCCGATTGAGGCACTGCCGGATAATCTGCTGGATATTTTAAACGCGGGCGGCCTGGTGAAGGCGATGCGCAGATTGAATGGACTGGACTGAGGAGAATCTTATGGCACAGACTTTTATAGAAAAATTAATCGCCCGCAATATTGGGGCGGACAGCGTGAGAGCGGGTAATATCGTCACCGTAAATGTGGATCGTGTGATGATTCACGATATTTTTATTCCCTTCGCGGCGGCGAAATTCGAGGAGATGGGCTTTACGAAGCTCTGGGACCCGGACAAGGTGGTGCTGATCAACGATCACCTGGTTCCGGCGAGTCAGACGGATGATACCCGCCATTTGCGCGTTGGCAATGAATTCGCTTTAAAATATGGCATGACGCATGTCCATCGAAGCGACGGCATCTGGCACCAGCTCATGACTGCGGCCGGTTATGTGAAGCCGGGCGACGTGGTGTGCGGCACGGACAGCCACACTACTACCTATGGCTGCGTGGGCGCTTTTTCGACCGGAATCGGGTATACGGAGATGGCCAGCATCCTGGGTACCGGAAAGCTCTGGGTGAAGGTGCCGGAGACCATTCGGGTGAAGATTACAGGAAAGCTGGCTCCAAACGTGACCAGCAAGGATATCATTCTGACCCTGATCGGCGACTTGGGCGCGGATGGCGCTACCTATAAGGCGCTGGAGTTTGTGGGCGATACTGTGGAGGATATGAGCATCGCCAGCCGCATGACCATCTCCAATATGGCCATCGAGGCGGGCGCCAAGTGTGCCTTATTTAAAGCGGATGAAAAGACGGCGGAATACTGTCAGATCCCGTTGACGGAGAAAGAGTTAAGCCTGTACGGTGATGAGGACGCGTCATATTGCCAGGTGATAGAATACCAGGCGGAGGATTTTGTGCCGGTGCTGGCCTGTCCGTCCCAGGTGGACAAGATCCGGCCCGCGAAGGAACTTCAGGACATCGCAATCGACCAGGTCTTTATCGGATCCTGTACCAACGGCAGGCTGGAGGATCTGATGGTGGCGGCACAAATCCTGAAAGGCAAAAAGGTTGCTCCTTTTGTGAAACTGATTGTTACCCCGGCCAGCCGCAAAATCTATCAGGAGGCGGCGGCCAATGGAACCCTGCAGATTCTGGCTGAGGCGGGCGCCATGATTACGCATCCGGCCTGCGGCTTATGCTGCGGCAGGGCAGGCGGCATTTTAACGGATGGAGAGAGAATTGTGGCGACGAACAACCGCAATTTCCTGGGCCGTATGGGTACCAACAAGGTGGAAATCTATCTGGCTTCTCCCAAAACCGCGGCGGCAAGTGCAGTGGCGGGGAAGATTGTGTCGGCTTAAGGCTTTTGGAGAAAATGCATGGGCAGTGAAAAGAGCCGGCAAGCGGACAGCAGCGAGAAATTCAAAAATATAGGACAGTTCCTGAAATTCTGTCTGGTAGGCGTCTCTAATGTGGTGGTCTGCGAGGGGATTTATGTGCTCCTTCTTTTTATGGGGGTTCATTATCTCGTTGCCAACATCTTTGGCAATCTGATCAGTATCCTGAATGCCTATTTCTGGAGCAATCGCTTTGTTTTTAAAGCGGAGCAGGGAGAAAAGAGAGTCTGGTGGAAGGTACTGGCCAAAACCTATGCAAGCTACGGCTTTTCCATAGCGCTCAGCGCGGGACTTTTGGTATTCTGGCTGGAGTTGGTGCAGTTGTCTCAGTTTATGGAACCGGTACTGGAACTGCTCAGAGCGATGGAAGTCCTCTACTGGCTGGAGAATGCTGGACTTCTGATTGACACGGACCGTATGGCGGAGCTTCTCGCGGAGGCCATCAATCTGGTGATCACCATTCCCATCAATTTTCTGGTGAATAAGTTCTGGACATACAGAAAGCAGAAGTGACACGCATATATCGTATAAAACAAAAGAGGGACCCTGCATTTTCAGGAGTCCCTTTTCATGTTTCACAATTCTCAGAAGTCTGGAAGTCATCATCTGCCGTTATGGCATTTTCATTTTGCAAGCCGCGTAAACAGTCTTCTAATCCTGGGCATTGCTGCCGGAACACGGCTCTGCGTTTTGCTGATCAGATTTTCTGACCTCATCAATGATAAATGGCGGACGTGTACGTGCAGCATCCAGAGTGCGCCACACATATTCGCCCAGAATACCGAGCATCAGCAGAATCAGCCCGGAGGAGATAAGCACAACACACATCAGAGAGCTCCAGCCCGCGATCGGGGTGCCAACGGTAAATTTCTCCACCAGAATATCAATCAGCAAAATGACGGCCAGAATATTAAAGATGATACCAACAAAGCTCATCATCCGGATGGGAAAATATGAGAAACTCATCATAGAATCCAGCACCAGCTTGAACTTTTTGGCAAAGGTCCAGCGGGACTTGCCGATTTCCCTGTCTTTTCGTTTGAAATAAACGTAATCGGTCTGAAAGCCTGCCCACAGCACCTGCAGGGTCAGAGAGGAATTTTTCTCATTTAAGAGCTGCAGGACACCGATGACCTGGCGATCGAGGAGATAACAGTCGCAGCCGCCTTCCGGCATGTTTTGCGTGATGGTTTTGCGGACAATCGCGTAGTACATGTTGGCAAAAAAGACCTTGACCGGATTCTCATCCCGCTCTTTTCGAACGGCCAGCACGACTTTGTTGCCGCGTTTCCAGCTTTCGTACATTTCCAGAATGATCTCGCTGTCCTCCTGTAAATCAGCCTGTTTGGTGACAGCGCAGTCGCCGGTGCAGACATTCAATCCTGCTAATAAAGCTGCATGTTCTCCGAAATTGCGGGACAGTTTCACACACTGTACATGCGGGTCTATTTCCCGGATCTGGTTCATGATCTCCCAGGAATTGTCCCCGGAGCCATCGTCCACGAACACCAGCTCGTAATCGCCCAGCTTTTCAAGGATTTTGGCTTTCATGTCCTCATATAATAACATCAGCGTGTCGGAGTTGTAATAGACCGGCACGACAATTGAAATTCTGCTCATTGATAAAGAGTCCCCTTTGTGGTTTCTTCCATCCGGACAGATGTTTCCTGTCAGCCGGACCGTGGATTTTCAATTCTGATTATAAATCTTAGCTATCTCCGGATTCTTCAATTTCCTGTATATAGGCGTCGTAATTACGGATATATTCGCTGCCGTCGTAATGCTCGGAGCAGAGCACCAGGAGAATGGAATCCGGTGAGAAATCATACATGTCCTTCCACACCATGGTATCCAGATATAAGCCCATGCGGGGGCGGTTCAGTTCCACAATGGTGGTCTCATGGCCATTGGTCACGCGCACCTTGCTTTTGCCAGCCACGTTGATCAGTACAAACTGCGTTCTGCGGTTTGCGTGTCTGCCGCGGATCACTTCCGCGTCGGAGCCATAAATGTAAAATACTCTTTTAATGTCGAAAGGAATATTCTGATTCTCTCCCTCAATGACCACGAGATTGCCCCGTTCATCACCGAAATCCGGAAATTCCAGAATTTTGTATTGTTCCTCTAATTTTTTCATTGGAAAGCCTCAAAAAATGTCCGGCGCCAGGAGATGGCGCTTTGTTTTATGTCTGCAAAAGAGTCTCAAAAGGCATTCAGAGCATCCACGACACGTTTCTGTTCCTCCCGCGTCATTCCATTGTACATGGGAATGGAAAGGACTTCATTTGCGCACTGTTCCGTGATGGGAAAACTGCCGGGTCCATATCCGAGATATTGATAGGCTTCGGATAGATGCGGCGGGATCGGATAGTGGATGATTGTGCCGATCAGTCGTTCATTCAGGTAGCTGATCAGGGCGTCCCGCTCATGGCAGCGAACGACATACTGGTGCCAGATACTGTGGGTGTCTTCGCGTTCCTGAGGCAGAATCAGTTTCTCATTCTGTATGTGAGAACTGTAATAGTCCGCCAGCTCGCGGCGCTCTTCGCATAATTCGTCCAGGTGGCGAAGCTTAACTCGCAGGAGACCTGCCTGAATCTCGTCCAGGCGGGAGTTGGCGCCTACGATTTTATTGTAATAGCGTTTCTCGCTGCCGTAGTTGCGCAGAACCTTCATGTCCTGAGCGATCTGTTCATCATCCGTGGTGATGGCGCCGCCGTCCCCGAATGCGCCCAGATTTTTGGACGGATAAAAGGAAAAACAGCCGATATCTCCGAAGGTGCCGGATTTTCGTCCTTTAAAGGCGGAGCCGTGGGACTGCGCGCAGTCCTCCACAAGATGCAAATTATATTTATGGCAGAGATTGACTACGTCGTCCATTTTCGCATTGTGGCCGTAAAGATGCACAACGAGAATAGCCTTTGTCCTGGGAGTGATCAACGCTTCCAGCTTCTTAGTATCAATCTGATAATATTCATCAGGCTCCACGAAGATCGGCGTGGCGCCGTTGATGGTGATGCCCATGACGCTGGCAATGTAGGTGTTGCCCTGTACGAGCACTTCATCACCGGGACCGATGCCGAGAACACGAAAAGCCATCCAGAGAGCATCAAGGCCGTTGCCTACGCCAACACAGTATCTGCTGCCAACCCAGGCGGCGAATTCTTCTTCAAAGGATGAGACTTCCTTTCCGAGGACATACCAGCCGGAGCGCAGCACTTCCAGAGCCTTGTCCTCAAATTCATTCTGATATTTATAAAAGCCTCTGTCAAGACGGTTTGGCTGAATGAACTCCATTATGTTTCTCACTTTCGTTCGTAAAACTAAACTTCATCGTACACGAAAGAGTCTGTTTTGTCAAGTTGAGGCGCGAGATGGTGAGCTGTTTTGGCGGACGAATTTGAAAGAAAAATCCGGGCATAATGAGAAGTGAAAACAAAGCGGGTAAGCGTGATGTTTTATAAATCAGGAAGAAAATAGGATGCTTATATCCTTATAAGCATCCTACAGGAAAAGGGAGCAAAAATAAAATGGCACTGAGTGAGGCAAAAGACAGAAAAAGATGCATTTTATTAAAAAATCCGGTCTATATCAGGCAGGCAGCCTGCGTGACGGGACCCAAGGAAGGACGGGGCAGTTATTTCGCGGACGGCTTTGACCGAATATGGGAGGAGGACCTGGGAGGGGAGAAAAACTGGGAGGAGGCGGAGAGCGCACTGCAAAAACAGGCGGGGGAACTGGTGTTGGCGAAGGCCGGGCTGAGTGCCGGGGATATTGACTGTATTTTTGCAGGGGATCTGCTCAGTCAGTCAACCGCCAGCTCGTATGGCCTGAATGGACTTGGGATTCCACATTATGGAATATTCGGGGCCTGTTCAAGCTGCGGGGCAGCGCTTGCACTGTGCAGCATGCTGATTGACGGAGGGTACCTGAAGCGGGGAATTGCGGTGACGAGCTCTCATTTCGCAAGTGTGGAGAGAGAATTTCGCTTCCCGCTTGGGTACGGGAACCAGCGGCCGCTGTCGGCGACCTGGACGGTTACTGGAAGCGGGGCGTTTCTGCTGGATCAGGAGGAGATCGGGATACCGTTGGCAAAGCTGACCGGTGTTGTTATGGGAGAGATTGTGGATCCGGGTATCACGGACGCCATGAATATGGGCAGCTGCATGGCGCCTGCTGCGGCTCTTACAATCACCTCCGCGTTGAAGGAGTTCCCGTACCAGCCGGATGCGTATGACCAGATTGTTACAGGAGATCTGGGAGAGGTAGGAAGTCATGCACTTGTGGATCTGATGATGGCGCAGGGGTATGATATCGCGGAGCGCCATATGGACTGCGGGCTGTGCATTTACGACAGGGAGAAGGAGGATGTGCACGCGGGCGGGAGCGGCTGCGGGTGCAGTGCGGTGATGCTGGCGGCGTTTATTCTGCAGAAATTAAAGAGCGGGGACTGGAAGCGGGTGCTTTTTGTGCCGACGGGAGCGCTTTTGAGTAAGGTGCGGACGCAGGAGAAGATGACAGTACCGTCGATTGCGCACGGGGTGGTGCTCGAGAGGGTTTGACAAGGAGGGGCGGCGGCATTATAATCGGCAGCAGGAGGAAATATACAAATGGAACGACTGATGGAATTTAAAATGGAACGCCAGGGACTCTTGGAAATCGGCCAGAAGATCACGGTGACGGAGGGGGTTCTGCCGAGCAATTATTATTATACGATTGATCCGTCGCTTGCCATGTCGGGCAATTTTCCGTTCCGGGAGCGTATGCTGGCAAGGGAAGGCGTGGTGAAGGATATCAAGCAGAATCCGAGAGGGTTCTATGTGACCTGCGCGTTTGAAGAGGAAGAACTGTAACGCATTTTACCTGTGTGATCCAGTCAGAAAAGAGAATGGTACGGTATAAAAATCTGCTTTCTGTAAATACTGTCAATAACAGGTTCGGTGCGACATCGAACCATGGTTGGGAGTAAAATCATGGGATATGTAAGTGCTTTTGTTGTAGGCGGGATCATCTGCGCCCTGGCGCAGATTCTGATGGAGAAGACCAAAATGATGCCTGGGCGGATTATGGTGACGCTGGTCGTGACGGGCGCGGTTTTAAGCTTCCTGGGGCTGTTTGATTCTTTAAAGGAAATCGGCGGAGCCGGTGCGACGGTGCCGCTTCTGGGCTTCGGGCATCTCTTGATGAAGGGTGTGAAGGAAGCAGTAGATGAGCAGGGATTTCTCGGCCTTTTTACGGGCGGGTTTAAGTCTGCGGCCGCAGGCTGCAGTGCCGCTCTGATTTTCGGATATCTGGCCGCTCTGATTTTCAAACCGAAAATGAAAAAATAAAGATATTCATGAAAAAATCCCCGTCGCAGGAGGCGGGGATTTTTTCATGGCTGTCTACCAGACGCAGACACCAAAGCTCTTATAATATTTTTCCAGCATCGTTCTGATTTTCTTCAACATGGCAGTTACCTCCTTGATTGGTGACGCCCGGCGGGTGTCTTTTTTGGTTGAGCCGGTTGATTTTGTATTGGCCGGTTGGTTTCTTTGTTCTGAAACGAAGATAACATATTGACGTGAAATAGTAAAATACATATAATAAACACATCACAATACTTTTTGAGTATGAAATGAACATTGCAGCAGGAGGATCCCTATGGAACTGAGACACATCCGCTATTTCCTGGCGGTCGCTGAGGAAATGAATTTCACCCGCGCGGCGGAAAAGCTGTGCATCGCGCAGCCGCCCTTAAGCCGCCAGATCAAAGATCTGGAGGAGGAGCTGGGCGTTACACTTTTTGTGCGAAAGCCGCATGCCCTGCAGCTGACAGAGGAGGGCGTGCTGTTTCACCAGTATGCCCTGCAGATCATGAATCTGGTGGACCGCTCCACGGAGGAGATTCATGAAATCAAGGGAGGACTTTTTGGAACGCTCTATCTGGCTACTGTGGAGGGCAGCGCCCCGCGCCTGCTTTCGGAATGGATCGCGGGCTTTGGACAGCTGCATCCGAATGTGCAGTACAACCTGTGGAACGGAAATTCGGACGATGTGATAAACCGTGTCATGAAAGAACTGTGCGAGCTGGCTGTTATCATGGAGCCGTACAATGCGGAGGGTGTGGAGGCGTTTCCGGTATTTAAAGAGCCATGGATTGCCATCCTTCCGGCGGGGCATCCCTTGGCGCTAAAAGAGGGCGACACATTGAAGGCAAGTGAGCTTTTGCCCTATGACCTGATTATTCCTTCGCGCTCTTCGCGTCTGGATGAAATCAACTCCTGGTTTGCCGATACCGGAAGCCTGCCGACCATCCGCTGCCGGATGGCGCACATGCTGACCGCCTACGAGCTGACTCGCCAGGGCGTGGGCATCTCCATCTACCCGGCGGCTTCCGGGAGTCTGTCATGCTATCCGGATGTCTGTGTGAAGGAAATTGTAAAGCCTGCTGTTACCGCTTCTTATGTTCTGATCTGGAATAAGAGCCACCAGCTGTCTCATGTGGCGCAGGAGTTTGTGGATTTTGTCAGGGGACAGATGCAATCGACGGATAATGGAAAATAAAGCAAGAAAGCTATTCATAAAATGAATGGCGGGGAAGAGCAGGAAAGGGCCGATTTTAGCGAAAAATTGAGGACGAGAATGAAAAGGAGCTTTATGGCAAAACAAAAGGAAATCAAAACCAACGCGATGCGCGTGCTGGAGACGATGAAAATTCCGTTTCAGCATTTTACATACGAATGCGACGAATTTGTGGACGGCCTGCAGATCGCGGATAAACTGAATCTTCCTTATGAAAAGGTATATAAAACTCTGGTGACAGTGGGTAACAGCAGGAATTATTTTGTGTTTGTCATCCCTGTGGCGGAGGAACTGGATTTGAAAAAGGCGGCTCGTTCCGTCGGGGAGAAAAGTGTAGAGATGATTCATGTGAAGGACATCAACCGGGTGACCGGCTACATCCGGGGCGGCTGCACCGCGATTGGCATGAAAAAGCAGTATGTGACAGTCATCGACAGCTCTGCCCTGAAACAGCCGACTATCATGGTCAGCGGCGGGCGAATTGGCTCGCAGATTGAGCTTGCGCCGCAGGATCTGGCGAAGGCGGCGAGGGCGGAGTTTAAAGAAGTGATCAGGTGAAGGTGAACGCAGGTTGATTTGCTCTAAAAAATAAACAGGCAACCATAGCATAGTTGCCTGTCATATAACCGAACAAATCAGGTGGGGTGACATTCCCACATCTCCATCAAGGGCGACGGCTGCCCGTTCCGTCCTCTGATTTGTTCGGTACAGTTTATGTAGCTGTGCCTTCATTATACATGATTTTGATTTTTTGTCAAGTGTCGTCATCCCTATTCGGTTTAATCAAGGTTCCTTTTGTAATGAAATTCTGCACACGGCTTTGATTTAAAACATATAGTGATCGCGCGTAAAAGATGTTTTGAAGTGATACACGCACGGCAACCTTCACAAATTCATCATGTAGACGATATTCTTTCGTAAATTCTATGGATCCGTCCGCGGCATTTCTTCCAACATAGTCAGGGCAGGCAATAATGTCGGCAATATCACGACCATATTTTTGAAAGTCGGCCGGGTGGGATGTTTTCATGTGTTCAATGTTTGTATCTGATATGAAGATAGGTGTACCGGGGGCGATATTTAGTTTAAGAGCTTTAACGACGGCAGGGGAAAAGAGGCCGATCTGACGTCTGTTCGATTTGTATTGTTCTGCCATTGCCGTTTCCTCAGGGGGTGCTTTTAATAATGGAATGTGGAATTTCAGTCTCTTTCTTCTCAGCTTCATAATGATTTGTAATCTCACGAAGGGCGTTGCAATAAGCGATAAGACGGTCCATCGTTTCGCGCTGTGAGACGGTCCTGACTTCAATGAAAGGAACTTCTGCCAATGTTGAAAAAATATTATTTACGGATTTTGTAATATTGTTGAGTTCATCTTCGCAGTTTCTTTGAATCTTCTCCATTTTTTCTGAAATTTCGATGGTCTGTTCCTGATTATCGGGGGTGTTCACAGTTGGCGGGATATCTGCGGTTTCGAAATCAGCAGCCCGCCTGTAAATGCCACGTCCTGTTTTGATCAGAAAGCCCCTGCTTGTCAGATAATAGATGGAATTTGCCAGATTTCCCTCTGTATAATCTTTCCCGTAAATCAGGTGATGCTCGTTCTCGAGGTAATCTTTTAGGTCAGTTATGCTGAACTCCTGACTGCCAGGGGGGATATTGAGCAGAGATCTTTTAACCAGAGAATTGGGACTGCCCTTATGGGTTCGTATTAATCGGTCTGATGTATTCATTACAGATTCGCTTCCTCCTTTGAGATGACGATATAATAACATAAAAGCAATGAAAATGCAATAAATAAAAAGAAAAAAGGAGAATATCCGGTTAAAAAAGAAGATTATAG
>JAJPXG010000044.1 GCA_021205565.1 Lachnospiraceae bacterium
TATTCAGATTCTGAAATATCTCAAGAACAGGAGTGCCGAGGGTTTTATCTGGGATGGCAGCAGTATGTATCTGATGGTGCAGGATGAGGAGATTGCCCTGCAGGAAACCCTGGAGGGCTATGTCAATATTTTCTGCATGGGAGATGAAGCTTTAGGCGTGACCGTGCAAAATCTGAAATATGAACTGAAGGATGTGAACCTGACAGATGATTTTCCCATAGGCATCAGCAATGAATTTATCGGAAAGCCTGCCATAATTTCCGTAAAGCAGGGTACACTTTTAGTGATGATCGACTGGGTGGAGTAATTTCTTGCATAAACGGATGAAAAAGAGTATAATGAGCGCGGTTGAACCATTTTTGAGGACAGATTTTGATAAAAATCGGATCAATGGGCGGGAATAATTGTTTTATAAATATACAAAGACAGACAGAGAAAAAGGAGATTTCAAATGAGTAAGAAACCCGTTGTTTTAATGATTTTGGACGGCTTTGGTTTAAATGACAGAACAGAAGCCAACGCCGTGGCGATGGCCAATACCCCCGTGATTGACGGCCTGATGGCCAGATATCCGTTCGTCAGAGGCAATGCCTCCGGCATGGCAGTGGGACTCCCGGAGGGTCAGATGGGCAACTCCGAGGTAGGTCACCTGAATATGGGAGCCGGCCGCATTGTATACCAGGAGCTGACCCGCATCACCAAGGAAATTCAGGACGGAACCTTCTTTGAAAATCCGGCCATTTTGGAGGCAGTTGCGAACTGCAAAAAATACGACAGCGCTTTCCACTGCTATGGTCTGGTCAGCGACGGCGGCGTCCACAGCCATATCAATCATTTAAAGGGCCTGCTTGATTTAGCGAAGAAAGAGGGTCTGACCAAGGTATATGTACACTGCTTCCTTGACGGCAGAGACACGCCGCCCCAGTCCGCTGCGGATTATGTGCAGGAGGTTGTGGATTATACGGAAGAGATCGGCGTCGGCAAGGTTGTGTTTGTATCCGGCCGCTACTACGCCATGGATCGGGATAATAACTATGACAGAGTGAAGCTTGCCTACGATGCCCTGACGAAGGGCGAGGGTCTGACGGCACCGGATGCCGTGACCGCTGTGAAGCAGTCCTACGAGAAGGGGGAGAATGACGAGTTCGTCCGTCCTACCGTCGTTGTGGAGAACGGAGAGCCTGTCGGCCTGATCAAAGAGCACGACTCCATCGTGTTTTTCAACTTCCGTCCGGACCGTGCCCGTGAGATTACCAGGGCGTTCTGCGACGATGATTTCAAGGGCTTTGACAGAGGGCCGCGCATGGAGCTTTGCTACGTCTGCTTCTCCGATTATGACCCGACCATTCCGAATAAGCTGGTGGCCTTCCACAAGATTTCCGTCACCAACACCTTCGGTGAGTGGCTTGCGGCGCAGGGCATGACCCAGGCTCGTATTGCCGAGACGGAGAAGTACGCGCACGTCACCTTCTTCTTTAACGGCGGCGTGGAGGTCCCCAATGAGGGCGAGACCAGAATTCTGGTAAATTCCCCCAAGGTCGCTACCTACGACCTGAAGCCGGAGATGAGCGCTTATGAGGTCTGCGACAAGCTGACGGAGGCAATCACTTCCTTAAAATATGATGTCATTATCATCAATTTCGCGAACCCCGACATGGTGGGACATACCGGCGTGATCGAGGCGGCGGTTAAGGCTGTCGAGGCGGTGGATACCTGCGTGGGTAAGGCTGTGGATGCACTTTTGAGCGTGGACGGCACCATGTTAATCTGCGCCGATCACGGCAACTGCGAACAGATGATCGATTATGAGACCGGAGAACCCTTTACCGCCCACACGACCAATCAGGTGCCCTTCATCCTGGTTAATTATGATGAGAATTATACCTTAAGAGACGGCGGCTGCCTGGCGGATCTGATTCCGACCCTGATTGAGATTATGGGCAAGGAGCAGCCGAAGGAAATGACCGGAAAGAGCCTGTTGGTTCATAAATAAAGGAAACTGCGAGAACACAATCGCGAAACACATGGACTGAACTGATATACAGTCAGATCCGCCATAAACACTTAAGACGCAAAGGAGAATGAAGATGGGATTTTTGGATGACCTGAAAGTGGTGAGCAGCGATCTGCTTGGCAAAGGAACCGTAGCGGCGGGTAAGGCGGCGCATAAAGCGAAGGACACCGCGAATATCGCGAAATTAAAGGTTTCCATTTCCACCAAGGAGAAGGAGATCAAGGACATTTATACAGAGATCGGCAAGGCGTACTACGAGGCGCACAAGGACGCGCAGGAGGATGTGTACGACAGCTTCATAGCTCTGATCAATGCGAAAAATGAGGAGATCGCCGCAATCAATGAAGAGATCGCAGAGATTCAGGCAAGCGGCGCCGATGATGTGGATATCACGGACACGGTGGACAACGCGCAGACGGACGAAGAGGAAGCTGATGAGGAGACGTCTGCGGATGCAGAACCGAAGACAGAAGAGGAGCAGGCTGCGGATGAGTTAAGTGACGCCGCGAAGGCAGCGGCTGACGCCGTAGCCGAGGCTGCTAAAGACGACGCCGAGTAATCGGCCATCGGGAGGCACGTTTATGTGTGGTATCTGCGGTTTCACCGGGAAATTACAGCACAGGGAGCAAGTACTCACAAATATGATGAATCGAATCATCCACCGCGGGCCCGACAGCGGAGGCTCGCATGTGGATGGGGACATCGCGATGGGTTTCAGGCGCCTGAGCATCATTGATTTAAATAACGGCGACCAGCCCATGTATAATGAGGACAATTCCGTTGTAATCACTTTCAACGGCGAGATTTATAATCACCAGGAGCTCCGTAAGGATCTGGAGGCGAAGGGACATATTTTCAGAAACCGGTCGGATACGGAGGTTTTAATTCACGCCTATGAGGAATATGGCCAGGATATGCTGAACATGCTGCGGGGCATGTTCGCGTTTGTCATCTGGGACAGTCATACGAAGACGTTGTTTGGTGCCAGGGATTTCTTTGGCATCAAGCCTTTTTATTATGGTCTTTTTGACGGGAATCTGGTATACGGCTCCGAGATTAAGAGCATTCTGGAGTATCCGGGCTATGAGCGGACGCTCAATGAGGAAGCGCTGGAGAATTATCTCACCTTCCAGTATTCCGTCCTGCCGGAGACCTTTTTCAAGGGGATTTTCAAGCTGATGCCGGCGCACTGCTTCACCTTCCATGAAGGAAAGATGGACATCCGGCGTTATTGGGAACCGAAGTTCGAGGCGGATGAGAGCAAGTCCTTAGAAGAGTGGGTTGATGCCATTGACGACGTGATGCAGAATTCCATCGAGAGCCATAAAATCAGCGATGTGGAGGTGGGATCCTTCTTATCAAGCGGTGTGGATTCTTCTTATGTAGCGGCCTGTTTCCATGGAGATAAGACCTTTACCGTGGGCTTTGATTACGCGCAGTACAATGAGATCGACTATGCTAAGAGCCTGTCGGAAAAGATTCAGATTGATAATTACAGCAAGCTGATTACCACAGATGAGTACTGGGATTCCATCGCGAAGATTCAGTACCAGATGGACGAGCCGCTGGCGGATCCGTCGGCAATCGCCCTGTATTTTGTCAGCCAGACGGCGGCAAAGCATGTGAAGGTGGCCATGTCCGGCGAGGGCGCGGATGAGTTTTTCGGCGGCTACAATATTTACAGAGAGCCGATGGATTTAGCCGGCGTGCGGCATCTTCCACACTGGCTTTTAAAGGTGCTGGCGGGCGCAGCGAACGCGGTTCCTTTCCATTTTAAAGGACAGAGCTTTTTAAAGCGCGCGGCGACTCCCGTGGAGGAGCGCTTTGTCGGTAACGCTTTCGAGTACAGCATGGAGGAGCGTGCCAGAATTTTAAAGCATCCGACCGGCAGATATCCCTTTGCGGAGTTGACGAAGCCCTATTATGACAAGGTGCAGGACCAGGACGATGTGACCAAGATGCAGTACATCGACATCCATTTCTGGCTGATCGGCGACATCCTGCTGAAGGCTGATAAGATGAGCATGGCACATTCCCTGGAGGTCAGGGTTCCCTTCCTGGACAAGGAAGTGTTCGACGTGGCCAGACATATCCCGACCCGCTACAAGGTCAATAAGGAAAATACGAAGTACGCCATGCGTCAGGCGGCGCACAGGTATCTGCCGGACATGGTGGCAGAGAAGAAAAAGCTGGGCTTCCCGGTACCGACCCGCGTGTGGCTGAAGGAGGACAAATATTACAATATTGTAAAGGAAGCGTTCCTTTCCCCGGCCGCGGAGCAGTATTTTCAGACGGACGAGCTGGTGAGGCTTTTAGACCGGCACAAAAACGGCAAAGAGGACAACAGCCGTAAGATCTGGACTGTGTATATGTTCCTGGTGTGGTATGGGGAATATTTTGAGGCGGCTTGACGGACATGGCTGTGTACTGCTAACCGACCGTGAATAGTAATCTTCGGAATTACACACACTACCTCCTGAGAGAGTCACTTTCAGGAGGTATTTTTATGGTGGAGTATTTAAAGATTGTCTGTGCGCGCGGCAGGCAGGTGCTGGACAGCAGGGGAAACCCGACAGTGGAGGCAACTGTGACGGTGCGAAACTGTGTGGATGGGGAGCTGACGGAAGGACGGGCTATCGTGCCGAACGGGACAGATCAGGGAGGACAAAAAACGGAGGCCGTGAAATCGGCGGCGGAAAATATAGAGAAATATCTGCAGGAGCCTCTGGCCGGCACGGAGGTCACAGACCAGCGCAGGATTGACCATATCCTGATGGAGACGGACGGAACGGAGGACAAATCCCGGCTGGGAGCAAATACACTTTTGGGTGTTTCTTTAGCCTGCGCGGACGCCGCGGCGAAGGCACTGCACATTCCACTCTACCGGTATCTGGGCGGCGTGCAGGGACAGGTTTTACCAACGCCGATGATGAATATTTTAAACGGCGGTGCGCATGCGTCCAACGCGCTGGATGTGCAGGAATTTATGATCGTGCCGGTGGGCGCGGGCAGCATCCGCGAGGGGATTGAATGGTGCTGTGAGATTTATCATACGCTGAAAAAACTCCATACCGACAGAGGACTGGCCACGGATGTAGGGGATGAGGGCGGCTTTGCACCCCGACTTTCCACGGAGATAGAGGCGATTGATTTTATTATGGAGGCGATACGGGCAGCGGGGTATGTTCCCGGGCAGGATGTATGTATCAGTCTTGATGTTGCTGCCAATACCTGGAAAGGAAACGGAAGCAATGACTATTGTATGCCTAAGCAGAAGCGCTGCTATTCCACGCAGGAGCTGATACAGGAGTGGGAGGATCTGGTTGATAAATATCCGGTCTTTTCCCTGGAGGATGCGTTGGGAGCAGACGACTGGGAGGGTTGGATTAAAATGACAGATCGTCTGGGCAGTAAAACGCTTCTGGCGGGAGACGCGCTCTTTAAGACGAATCCGAAACAGCTTAAGCAGGGAATTGAGAAGGGAGCGGCCAACGCCATCCTGATCAAGCCCGGTCAGATTGGCACGCTGTCGCAGACCATGGAGACGGTGCAGCTGGCAAAAAGAAACGGCTATCGGACAATTCTTTCCCACAGAAGCGGCGAGAGCGAGGACAGTTTTATCGCAGATCTGGCGGTGGCCTTAAACACGGGACTGATCAAGACCGGAGCACCCAGCCGGGGCGAGCGCACGGCCAAATATAACCAGCTGCTGCGGATTGAGGAGGAGCTGTACGGAAAAGAGGAAATCATTTCAGGAAGGGGAAGCATAGAAGACACGTCTTACTGACTGCATTAGAAAATGCGTTGCAGGAATCCGCTGGTTTTGCTATACTGACCATGTGATGATACCGGGAGAGCAATTTTGCAAAGCGCTCCATCGTATCACTGCTTTGGTCGTGTTGATTATAAGCAGTTTGGCTGACAGCGAGGTTTTGGGCAATGAAGAGATTGATAAAAAACAGCAGGCACATGAATACGCTCCTTTCGCTTTTGATTGTGGGAGCGGGGACGCTCGTGCTTGCCGCTGTGTTTGACGTCTGGTTTACCATCAATGACGATGTGATGATCCGGGATATTCTGTCCGGCGCGTACACCGGTACGCCGAACGCGCACTGCATTCAGATGCTTTATCCGCTGGGCCTGCTGTTAAGTTCTCTTTACCGCCTGATTTCCGCACTGAACTGGTACGGGCTTTTTATGGGATTTTGCCACGCGCTCTGTATGTTTCTTATCCTGCGCCGCCTTCTGGAACAGGCGGAGGATGGCAAGGGAAAGCTGCTGATGGCTGTCCTCGGAGTCCTGGGATTTATGGCAATCCTTCTTGGCAAGGTGCTTTATATCCAGTATACGGTGACCAGCGCGCTTCTTGCCGGTACGGCAATCTTTTTATTTGTCACCACGCCGGATACCTGTTCTGCCGCGGAATTTAACCGCAGAAATATTATCAGTATGCTTCTTTTTATACTGGCCTTCAACATGAGGACGGAGATGGTGCTGCTGCTCTGCCCGCTGGTGGCTGCGGCCGGCATTTACAAGTGGAGCATGGGGGCAAAGCGCGTCGGCTTGAAATTTTTTTCCATGGAAAATGTCCGCAAATATCTGATCACCGTTCTGGTGGTGGCGCTGGGTATGGGCGCCTGTTATCTTTGTGATATGGCGGCCTACAGCAGTGAAGAGTGGCAGGAATTCCGCACGTTTTTTGACAACCGCACAGAGCTGTTTGATTTCCTGGGACGGGCGCCGGAGTACGAGGGAAATGAAGCGTTCTATGACCGGATCGGCCTGTCAGAGGAAGAGGTGGAGCTTTTAGTCAACTATGATTTTGCCCTGGACGATGAGATTGACGCGGATCTTTTACAGACCATTATCGATTATGATCTGAATGAGCGCGGCGTCGGTTATTTCAGGTATAACCTTTCTGATGGCTTTGCCTATTACCGGTGGCAGATGGTGCATTTAATCGACCGCCCCTGGATGGTGGTGATTGCAGCCGGATACTTTTTTGTGCTGGCGGCGGGGCTTTTGAACGGTCACGTTGCCATTCTCTGGCAGCTGATTTTCCTGGGTGCGATGCGCACGGTCAGCTGGATGTATATTTTCATGCGCGGGCGCTTTTATGACAGGGTCAATCATTCGCTGTATTTATGTGAAATTCTGATATTGATGGCCATGCTGCTGGTGGAGTTTGGGCAGCTGCGCTTTAGCATGCAGAGGCATAATGTGGGTCCGCAGCAGAACGGGCAGACGACGGCTTCACAGAGTTTCATGGAAAGCCTGAAAGCGCCCGCAGCATGGATAAGCGGGTGTTTGGATCGGCTGCGAAATCCGGGCAAAGGAAAGGCCGGGAGAGCCTTTGAAACTGTCACGGCCCTCGCATTTGCTGTTATTTTCGGCTTTTATGCCATCCTCGGTGTCCGGGACGCACTGGATGACAAGAGCACAATGGAGACAGAGTACGCCGCGGCCTATCAGCCGCTGCAGGAGTATTGCACCGCGCATTCTGATTCGTATTTTCTGATCGATGTTTACAGCTTCACAACCGCCTATGAACCGGTATTTACAGCCGGAGACAGTGTTTACCGCAACTACGATCTCTGCGGCGGCTGGGCCGCCAAATCTCCGGTTTATCAGCAGAAGCTGGCATATACGGGGATAGAGGATCTGGCGGCGGATCTCGCAGATAAGGACAACATATATTTTATCAGTAAGGACAGCAGAGAAATTGACTGGCTTGCAGCCTGGTATGCTGTGAAGAGTTATACTGTGGAGGTAACCGCGGTGGATTATATTGATGTGGAGGGGGATGAAGGATATACCGTGTATGCGGTATCGTATGCCGGAAACTGAGAGGACTCATTGAAAGGGCACATTTAAGAGGAACGGACTTTGGATTGCGGGGCCGGGAAATTGTCATGATGGCAGTTTCCCGGCCTTTTTTGTGAAATGCTGCGGTATCGGCACCGTCTGTGTCTTTTCCACAGCGAATTTGTAACAAATTTGAATCATATTTTTTAAAAAATTCTGAATTTCCACTTGCCAAGTGCAATAAAAAAGTGTAGGATATAGTTCAGTGGAGCAAAAGGGAGCGAAATGCCAGAAAAATCACGAAAATGGTTTGAAAATGGGAGCTCCCACGCAAACCCGACGAACGGGAAGGTAAGCTTTTATGTACGCAGGCAAATACAATCACACGCTTGATACAAAAGGCAGACTCATTCTTCCCTCGAAGCTGCGCGACTCGCTTGGCGAGGAGTTCGTAGTGACCAAGGGGATCGATGGGTGTTTGTTTGTGTACGACAAAACAGAGTGGGCGCAGTTCGAGGAGAAGCTCGATACGCTCTCCATCACCAGCAAGGAGTCCCGTAAGGTACTGCGGTTTTTCTTATCCGGCGCAGCCTATGTGGAAGTGGACAAGCAGGGGCGTTTCCTGGTCCCGACAGAGCTTCGCGAGTACGCGGGTCTGGATAAGGATGTGTGTATGGTAGGCAGCGGGCGCCATGTGGAGATCTGGGATAAGAGCCGCTGGGATGCTGAGAATGAAGACATTGACGTGGATCAGTCCATGGCATACTTGGACAGCATCGGCATTCGCCTGTAGGAGACGATGAAGATGGAGTTTCAACATTATTCCGTGCTGCTGCAGGAAACGATTGAGGAACTGCATATACAGCCTGACGGCGTGTATGTGGACGGCACTCTGGGAGGCGGAGGACACGCGGAAGCGGTCTGTTCAAGGCTGTCGGACAAGGGACGTCTGTATGGCTTTGACCAGGACGGAGACGCGATTGAGGCGGCCACGGAGAGGCTGACGCCTTATCAGAATCAGATAACGATCATAAGAAGCAATTTCCGATATATGCGTGATCGCCTGGCAGAAAAAGGCATCTGCCGGGTCGACGGTATCCTGCTGGATCTTGGTGTCTCCTCATTCCAGCTGGATACCCCCGGGAGGGGATTTTCCTATAAAGAGGATACGCCTCTGGACATGCGCATGGACGACCGTCAGGAGCTGTCCGCGAAGGAGATTGTGAATACTTACCCGGAAATGGAGCTGTACAGGATTATCCGGGATTACGGGGAAGAGCAGTTCGCCAAAAATATTGCCAAGCATATCTGCATGGAGAGAGCGATCGCCCCGATTGAGACCACCGGGCAGCTGAATGAGATTATCAGGGCGTCGATACCTGCGAAAATGCGGGTAAACGGCCATCCCTCCAAAAAGACCTTTCAGGCCATCCGCATTGAATGCAATCACGAGCTGGATGTCTTGAAGGATTCAATGGACGATATGATTGATCTGCTGAACCCGAATGGACGGCTGTGCATCATCACCTTCCATTCTCTGGAAGACAGAATTGTGAAATCAGCCTTCCGCAAAGCGGAATCTCCCTGCATCTGCCCTCCGGAATTTCCGGTTTGCACCTGCGGCAGAGTCTCCAAAGGAAAAGTGATTACAAAGAAACCGATACAGCCCTCAGAGAGAGAGCTGAAAGAGAATAAAAGAAGCAAAAGCGCAAAACTGAGAGTATTTGAAAAGGCGCAGGAGGTCTGAACATGGCAGGCAACGATTACGGATACCGCAGATACGGAAGCACACAGGTAAATACAAGAGCTAACGGCAGCAGAACTGCAGCAGGCAGGACTTCCGCACAGTATCAGTATGGAACGGCTGCTCCCAAGCAGAGCCCGGCCCGCAGGCAGACTGCATCCCAGGCAGCAGCTCCGGCCCGCAGACGGACCACATCCCAGACGGCACCGGCGCGCAGGCAGGAAATGCCGCAGACAACCCGCAGACAGGTGCGCACGCAGGCGGCACCCGCCCGCAGACAGGTGCCCAGACGTCATGAGGTGAATGTCGGCGCTGAGAAAGCGAAGGTTACTCTGCAGGCCTCTCCGGTCAACAGACTGGCGCTTTTAACCGTGACGGCAGCGTTTTTATTTCTGGGAGCGATGGTACTGCGCTATGTCAGTCTGCAGTCTGACATCACACAGTTAAGAACGAATATTCAGTCTCTGGAGTCCGAGGTGAATGATCTGACTGCCAGCAATGACGAATACCTGAGCAGAATCGAGGCAGGCGTCGATCTGGAGGAAGTCAGAGAAGTCGCCATCATGGATCTGGGGATGGTTTATGCCACTGAGGATCAGATTATTACATATGATTCCCAGATTGACGATTATCTGGAACAGAGCGTCGTCATTTCAGACGAGGATTGAGATGAACGGGAGGACCCAAAACAGAGGGGGACGAGGCGGTAAAGGAAAGCAACGCAAGGTGGATACCACGAAGTTTCGGCCTTATATGAGGCGAAAGCTGGTGGTTTTCTGTACAATAGCGCTGGCAATGACCGGTTTTCTGATCTGGAGGCTGGTGGATATCACCGCGACCAGCGAGGAAAAGTATAAACAGATCGTGTTAAGCCAGCAGGCCTATGATTCCACAACGCTTGCTTACAAGCGGGGCACGATCTACGACGCGAACGGTACGGTCTTAGCCTACAGTGAAAAAGTATATAATGTCATCTTGGACACAAAGGCACTTCTGGCGGACGACGAAGCCTATACGCCCACGCTGGAGGCACTGGAGGCGTGTTTCCCTGACATCGTGCTTTCGGATGTAAAGGAATATATCAGCAACTATCCCTCTTCACAATACCGTATTATTTTAAAGAGTATCTCCTACGATGAGATGGAGGCATACTACGATTACGTGGATGCGGTTTATGCCGCCGGGGAAGCCGCGGCGGAGGCAAGCGGAGAGACGTACAGCGGGACGCACATTACCGGTATCTGGTTTGAGGAGCAGTATGAGAGAAAATATCCATACAGCACCCTGGCAAGTGAGGTGCTGGGCTTTGTCGGATCAGATAATAACGGCATGTTTGGCCTGGAGGAGTATTACAATGATACGCTGAACGGAACAACCGGCAGGGAGTACGGATATCTGAACGAGGACAGCGAGGTCAATGTGACGACCATTCCGGCCACGGATGGTTACAGCATTGTCACTACGATCGACGCCAATATCCAGACGACTGTGGAGAAGTGGATCGATTATTATAATGAACTACTGAGGAATAATTACAGAACAGGCGCGGGCGCGGAGAACATCGGCGTGATCGTCATGGATGTGAACGACGGCAGTGTTCTGGCCATGGCGTCGAATACAGATTATGACTGTAATGATCCTTATGATCTGAGCGAGTATTTCACGGAAGCGGAGTGGGCCGCCCTGCAGGATGATACGGATTTATTTTACACCGAATCCAACCAGATCTGGAGGAACTTCTGCATTTCCGATACCTATGAGCCCGGTTCGGTGGCCAAGCCCTTCACTGTGGCGATGGCGCTGGAAACAGGAGCCATCACCGGCAATGAGACTTATTACTGCGGCGGCTCTTTAGAAGTAGGCGGCTGGAGCATCAGCTGTCATAATACCTCCGGACATGGATACGTTACAGTTTCTGAAGCGATTGAGGAGTCCTGCAACGTGGCACTGATGCAGATCGCACAGGCGCTGGGAGAGGAATCCTTCGTCGAGTATCAGAACCGATTCGGCTTTGGCTTAAAGAGCAACATTGATCTGGCGGGCGAGGCGAGAACCGCGAGCCTGATCTATACAGAAGACACCATCGGCAGCGCAGAGTTAGCCACTTCTTCATTTGGACAGGGCTTTCAGGTATCCATGATTCAGATGGCCGCGAGCTTCTGTTCTTTAGTGAACGGCGGGTATCTGTACGAGCCTAGAGTGGTTAGTCAGATTTTGAGCTCCAACGGTACCGTAGTGGAAAATATTTCCGCCAAGCTGGTCAAGCAGACCATCTCCGCTTCCACCAGTGAGAAAATCATCGAGTACTGTAATAAGGTCATTACCGAAGGCACCGGCACCAGAGCGGCTGTAGCGGGGTATCTCATCGGCGGCAAGACCGGTACCAGTGAGACACTTCCCAGAGGAAACGGGGATTATGTGATTTCCTTCTGCGGATATGCTCCGGCGGATGATCCGCAGGTCTTGGTGTATGTGGTCATTGACAGACCCAATGTGGAGGATCAGGCCAATTCCACTAAGTACGCCTGCTGGCTCAGCAAGGACATCATGACAGATATCCTGCCATATCTGGGAATTTATATGACGGAGGAACTGACCGAGGAAGAAGAGGCAGATTTGGCTGACAGAGCCGAGTCTGTGATTCAGGAGTACCTGCAGAAGAGAGCCTTAGAGGATACGGAGGAGGATATCTCGGAAGCGGCCGATAATACCGATATGCTCAATTCAACAGCCGCTGACAATGAAGCGACCACTACAACCATTGGCTCGACCGTGGAGGGAATTGAGACGGAGGAAAGCACAGAGACGCAGGAAACAGAAGCAGAGGAAACGGAAACTGAAACAGAAACAGAAAGCGCTGCTTCCACTGAATAAAAAGAACACGCGGCCCATGTAAAAGGGGAAGAAAGGGCCGCAGACAGTGTAAAAGGGAAAACAAAAGGCTTTGGCCCGTGTAAAAGGGGAATTTACAAAGGTTAAGCCTAAGTAAAAGGGGAAAGGCCGCACCGGTGTAAAAGGGGAATTTACTGCAGGTCCGGCCAAAGTGAAAAAGGGGAATAAAGGCTGCGCCCGTGTAAAAGGGGAATGAAAGGCGCAACCGAAGCCGGGCATAACCTCATGGAAAGTCACATAAGCTTAAAACAAACTTTCTGTGAGGTTATTTATGTTTGTCAGAACCTATCAGAAGAAAAAGATCCTGTTTTTTGCAGCGGCGAGTATTCTCGTGCTTTTCGCGTTATTGGGCCGTCTGATTTATCTGATGGCGGCGCGGGGCGATTACTACGCGCAGATGGCCACCGATTTACAGGAGCGGGAGCGGGACATCAAGGCGCTTCGCGGACGGATTTTGGACCGCAACGGCGTGGTGCTGGCGGATAACGAGACAGTATGCACGGTATCCGTGATCTACAATCAGATCGAGGATCCGGAAAAAGTGATAGAGGTCCTGTGCGAGGAGCTTGGGCTGGACGAGGAATATGTCCGCACCCGTGTGGAAAAGTACTCCTCACGGGAACGGATCATGAGCAATGTGCCAAAGGAGACGGGAGACCGTATCCGCAGCTATGACCTGGCCGGCGTCAAGGTGGACGAGGATTACAAACGCTATTATCCATACAGCACGCTTGCCAGCAAGGTCTTAGGCTTTACCGGCTCAGACAACCAGGGAATCCTGGGGCTGGAAGTGGTATACGATGAATATCTCTCCGGTGAGGACGGAAAAATCCTGACCGTGACAGACGCCTCCGGAATTGAGATTCAGGAGGAAGGGGAGCGCAGGATCGAACCGGTGGCGGGAGACGATCTGGTCATCACCATCGACGCCAATATTCAGTCTTACGCCGAGCAGCTGGCATTACAGGCATATGAGGCCAAAGAGGCCGAAAACGTCATGATTCTGGTGATGAACCCCAACAACGGGGAAATCTACGCCTGCGTCAATGTGCCGGAATTTGATTTAAATGCTCCTTACGAGCTGACGGATCTCTGGGCTGAGAAGCTTACCGACGGCAATACGGAGGACAAATTGAAAACCATGTGGCGCAACGGTATTATCAGCGACAGCTATGAGCCGGGATCCACATTTAAAATTATTACCGCCGCGGCAGCTTTGGAAGAGGGCGTTGTTTCCCTGGATGAGGCATTTTACTGTCCTGGCTATGTGACGGTGGACGACCGTCGGATTCGCTGTGCGAGAACGACGGGACATGGGGCGGAAACCTTTGTGACGGCGCTGCAGAACAGCTGCAACCCGGTTTTTGTACAGATCGGTTTACGGCTGGGCGTGGAGACCTATTACAGTTATTTTGAGAGTTTTGGTTTAAGCACGAAAACCGGTGTGGATCTGCCGGGTGAGTCCAGGACCATCGTACATGAGATGGAGGACATGGGCAATGTCGAGCTGGCGACCATGGCCTTCGGGCAGGGCTTTCAGATCACGCCGATCCAGCTTCTGACGACGGTATCTTCTATTATCAATGGAGGGTATCGGGTCACGCCGCATTTTGCGATTAAGGCAGTGGGCGAAGAGGGGGATACGGTATTCGAATATCCCGTCACGGAGGGAATTGTCAGTGAGGAAACCTCGGCAATCATGCGTGAGCTTCTGGAATCTGTGGTGAGCGAGGGCGGCGGCAAAAACGGCCAGGTGGAAGGCTACCGGGTCGGCGGCAAGACTGCCACGAGTCAGACCCTTCCCAGAGGAAACGGTAAATATATTGCTTCCTTCATCGGTTTTGCGCCGGCGGATAATCCGCAGGTGATCGCTATCTGTATCATCACGCACCCGCAGGGTACTTATTACGGAGGACAGATCTGCGCGCCGGTGATCCGCCAGCTTTTTGAAAATATACTTCCCTATCTGGAGGAAAAGGAGTATAATCCCTCGATGGAGTAGGAGGAAATACAATGTTTCGCAATATGATATATCCGGTCGTCATCCCCGTAATCGTCTCTTTTCTGATCACGGTGGTCTTAGGGCCGGTGGTAATACCTTATCTGAAAAAACTGAAATTCGGACAGACTGAGCGTGAGGAAGGCCCTGAAAGCCACAAGAAAAAGACCGGCACTCCCACCATGGGCGGTATTATTTTTCTGGTCAGCATCACGGTGGTCAGCCTCTTTTATGTGAAGGATTATCCGGACGTCGTCCCGGTGCTGTTTCTGACGCTGGGCTTCGGACTGATCGGTTTTCTGGACGACTATATCAAGGTGGTGCTGAAACGGGCAATTGGCTTAAGCAGTATCCAGAAGCTGATTTTACAGATCGTGGTGACGGCGGTGTTTGCCTTTTATATGCTTGCAGTCAGGGACGCGGATCTTTCGATGCGCATTCCCTTTATGGACAAGACCCTGGATGTTGGCTGGCTGGCCGTTCCGCTCATGTTTTTCATTGTGATCGGCACAGTCAACGGCTCGAACTTCACGGACGGCATCGACGGGCAGGAGAGCAGCGTCACTATCATGATCGCGACCTTTTTTGCTGTGGCCGGGGTCGGTCTGGGCGTCGGCATCACACCGATCGCCTGCGCGGTGATCGGAGGGCTTTTGGGCTTTCTGATGTTTAATGTATATCCGGCCAGCGTGTTTATGGGAGATACCGGATCTCTGGCTTTGGGCGGCTTTGTCGCTGGCTGCGCGTATATGACGGGCCTGGAGCTTTTCATCCCCATCGTGGCGCTGATTTACTTAGTCGAGGTTGCGAGTGTCATCATTCAGGTTACATATTTCAAGCTGTCCCACGGAAAGAGAATCTTCCGCATGGCTCCCATTCACCATCATTTTGAACTGGGCGGCTGGAGTGAGACAAAGGTGGTGGCGGTATTTACCACGGTGACGGCGCTGCTGTGCCTGGTGGGACTGGCGGCCCTGTAGAGGAAAAGGCAATGGAGTTTCAGAATAAAAAAGTATTTATCATCGGCAGCGGCAGAAGCGGCATGGGTGCTTTATCGGCCCTCTGCCATGTACAGGCTGTCTGCACATTATATGACAGCAATGAAAAGCTGACAAAAGAAGAGATCGCGGCAAAAATGCCTCAGGACACAGCCGCGGATATTATCATCGGCGAGGTGTCGGATCAGACGCTTGCATGCTTTGACCTGGCGGTGATCAGTCCCGGCGTACCTATTGACAGTCCCATGGTGCTGCGCTTGCGTGAACTGAAAATCCCGGTGATCGGGGAAGTGGAGTTAGGCTTCGAGCTGGCAAAGGGAAGGCTTATCGGCATCACCGGTACGAACGGCAAGACGACCACGACCACCCTCGTGGGACAGATGATGGCGGATTATTTTTCCTCCGTTTTTGTCGTAGGA
The DNA here is from genome assembly GCA_021205565.1 of Lachnospiraceae bacterium. GTDB lineage: Bacteria > Bacillota > Clostridia > Lachnospirales > Lachnospiraceae > RGIG6307. Next base: position 15,872 of record JAJPXG010000044.1, read on the forward strand.
AATATTGGAAATCCATATACTTTAGAAGCACTGAAAACCACGGATGAGAGCGTGACGGTGGCGGAGATCAGCTCCTTTCAGTTAGAGAGCGTGGAGAGCTTCTGCCCGACAGTTTCCGCCATTTTAAATGTGACACCGGACCACTTGAACCGGCATTATACGATGGAGAATTACGCTGCTGTCAAGGAACGCATCACCAGAGGCCAGACGAAGCAGCAGTACTGTATTTTAAATTATGAAAACAGCTGCACCCGTGACTTCGGCGAAAACCGCTGCCCGGCGACACCGGTCTTCTTTTCCTCGAAAAGGGAGCTGAAAGACGGTATCTATTGTCAGGGAGACACCATTTATCTTGCCCGCGGCGGCGTCAGCGAAGCGGTGATGAATATCCACACGGACATGAATCTGGTGGGGATGTGTAATGTGGAGAATGTGATGGCGGCTCTGGCCATCGGTTTATGCTTCGGCGTACCGCTTGAGAGCCTGCTTCAGACGATCAGAGCCTTTCACGCGGTGGAGCATCGCATTGAATTCGTAGCGACGAAGGGCGGCGTGGATTATTATAATGATTCCAAGGCCACCAACCCGGATGCGGCGATCCAGGGCATTATCGCCATGGATAAGCCAACGGTTTTAATCGGCGGTGGATATGACAAGCACAGTGAGTTTGACGACTGGATCGAGGCCTTTGGCGGCAGAGTAAAGCTTTTGGTGCTGATTGGCCAGACCAGGGAACAGATCGCTGCCTGCGCCGACAGACACGGCTTTCACGACTACGTATTTGCGGATTCTTACGAGGAGTGCCTGAAGCTCTGCACAAAGAACGCGAGTGCGGGGGATGCTGTGCTGCTCTCGCCGGCCTGCGCCAGCTGGGGCATGTTTTCCGACTATGAGGAGCGTGGCCGACAGTTTAAGGCTTATGTAAGCGGTTTGAAGTAGGAGAAAAGTTTTGCCGAGAGAAAGAGTAAAAAGGGAAAAGTTATCAATCGTAAAAGAGAAGCCGCACAAGGAGATTTTTTACTTTGATTACAGCCTTCTGCTGGTCATGATGTTTCTGATTCTCTTTGGCCTGATCATGGTGTACTCCGCCAGTTATTATGAGGCCATGACGACCGCCTCCATCGGCGATCCGGCTTATTATGTCAAAAAGCAGGCAAGCGCTACGGTCATCGGCCTGATCGGTATGTATATTGTTTACAGGATTCCCTATCAGACCTACCGGAAGCTGGGATACATCCCTTACATCCTGTGCTATATCGTGATTTTTATGATCATTCCCTTTGGCTATGAGGCCAACGGCGCTCGCCGCTGGATTGAGCTGGGACCGATCCGTTTCCAGGCGGCGGAACCGGTAAAGCTGGGCATGATTGTGTTCTTTGCCAATTTTATTTACGGCTACCGCAAAAAACTGAACAGCTTTAAGACGATGGTGATTATGCTGGCGCTGACTGCACCCGTTTCCTTCCTGGTGTGGCAGCTGACAGAGAATATGAGCTCGGCGCTGATTATCGCGGCCATCTGTGTCGTGATGATTTTCGTAGCCAGCAAGGATTACAAGCATTTTATTGCCCTGGGGGTTGCCGCGGTTGCAGCGGCAGCGGGCGCCGTATATTTTATCGTCTGGATGGCGGAAAATTCCGGTGCGGACGCGACAGGCGTGCGCGGCGAGCGAATTCTAGCCTGGCTGGATCTGGAAAGCTACGCTTCCGGCAAGGGCTACCAGACGCTGCAGGCTCTGTATGCCATTGGCTCCGGCGGTATCTGGGGCAAGGGTTTGGGCCAGAGTATTCAGAAGCTGGATTTTCTGCCCGAGGCACAGAACGACATGATCTTTTCCATTATCTGCGAGGAGCGGGGGCTGTTCGGCGGGATCGCTGTGATCCTGTTGTTTCTCATTCTGATCTGGCGGATGGCGATTATCGCGAGCCATGCGGCGGATCTGCAGGGATCCATGCTGGTGGTTGGCGTTATGGCGCATATTTCGGTGCAGGTCATTTTAAATGTGGCGGTGGTAACCAATACCATTCCGAATACCGGTATTTCCCTGCCGTTCATCAGTTATGGCGGCACCAGCGTATGCTTCCTGATGGTGGAAATGGGACTGGTGTTTTCCGTGGCACGCGGCATAAGGGTGACCAACTATGACGAATAAAGCAGTGAAAATCCTGACAGCCATGGTGCTTCTTTTACTTTTGCTGGGAGGTGTCTGGTGGTTTCTGACCACCTACACGATACATACCGTGACGGTGGAGGGAAGTACGCATTATACGGATGAGGAGATTGAAGACATTGTCTTCCAGACTCCCCTGGATAATATTTCACTGATTCTCTCCTGGAAGTACCGCAATCAGAACATTACGAATGTCGCGTTTATCGAATCGATAGAGGTGACGGTGGTAGGAAATGACAGCGTCAGAATCCGGGTGTATGAAAAGTCCCTGGCGGGCTACATGGAATATCTGGGACAGTATGTTTACTTTGATAAAGACGGTACTGTTGTGGAGGTTTCCTCTCAGGTGACAAGCGGCATTCCGCTGGTTACGGGACTTCAGTTCGATTCAGTAGTGCTGGGCGAACCGCTGCCGGTGAATAACGCGGAGGTATTTCAGTATATTCTGGAGCTGACGAACCTGATTAACAAATATGAGCTTACGGTGGACAAAATTTACTTTTCCCCGGATTCGGAGATGACACTGTATATCGGCTCTGTTCTGGTCAGTCTCGGGGACAGCACGCTGCTGACGGAAAAGATGATGAAGCTGAGAGATATGTATGACGAACTGGACGGGCTTTCCGGCACGCTGCACCTGGAAAATTACACTTCAGACAGCTCTGTGATCACATTTACCAGAGACTGACAGCAATAAAAATGAAATTTTCCCGAAAAACCTGTTGATAAATGTCGAAAAAGATTATAAGATAGATTATATTGTGAATGGAGGTCGTTTGGGCTGTGATTGAATTATTTTCAAACGAAGTTACATCGAGCGCACGTATTATCGTGGTAGGTGTAGGCGGTGCAGGCAATAACGCTGTAGATAGAATGGTAAAGGATCAGGTGGAGGGCGTAGAGCTGATTGCTGTCAATACGGACAGCCAGGCGCTTAAAATGTGTCAGGCGCCCCAGGTCATTCAGATCGGGGAAAAGCTGACCAAGGGACTGGGCGCAGGAGCCAAGCCTGAGATCGGAGAGAAGGCTGCAGAGGAAAGCCTGGATGAGATTAAAAAGGCCTTAGAGGGCGCGGAGATGGTGTTCGTGACCTGCGGTATGGGCGGCGGTACAGGAACCGGCGCTGCGCCAGTCGTGGCGAAGGTCGCCAAGGACATGGGCATCCTCACGGTTGGTATTGTGACCAAGCCCTTCAAATTCGAGGCCAAGACCAGAGCGAACAACGCTGCTGCCGGTATTGAGCGTCTGAAGGAAAATGTGGACACGCTGATTGTCATTCCCAATGACAAGCTTTTAGAGATCGTGGACCGCAGGACGACCATCACGGACGCGCTGAAAAAGGCGGACGAGGTGCTGCGCCAGAGCGTACAGGGCATTACGGATCTGATTACCAGGCCGGCCATCATCAATCTGGACTTTGCGGACGTCAGCACTGTTATGAGGGACAAGGGAATTGCGCATATCGGAATCGGCACGGGAACCGGCGATACCAAGGCTGCGGATGCGGTCCGCATCGCGGTGGAGAGCCCGCTTTTGGAGACGAGCATCGACGGCGCGACCGATATCATCATCAATGTGTCCGGCGACATTACGCTTGCCGACGCGGCGGACGCGAGCGAATACGTGGGCAATATCTGCGGCGAGAATGTCAATGTGATTCTGGGCGCCATGTATGACGACACGGTGAAGGATACCTGCACCGTTACGGTCATCGCTACTGGCATCGGTCAGAACAACCAGGGCAATAAATATTCCTTTGGCGGCGGTTTTGCTTCAGGCAAGACTTCCATGCCGAATTATTCTTCCTATGAGACCTCATCTTACGGCTCCTATGGAACGTCGCAGCCGTATACCGGACAAAAGAGCGGCGTTTCCAGCGCGACCGGCTCTCTGCCCCCGTTAAAAAAGAGCGATCTGACTTCCTCCATTGAGGAAAGGAATTTAAAGATTCCCTCTTTCTTAAATACGACCAACAAGTAAGAATTCAGAACGAATAAAGAGTACAAAAGCAGCATATCCTTTTGGGGGGTGTGCTGCTTGTTTTTTCACATTGAACACTTAGGGACGCCTTCAGTGTAGTGAGGTGATTTGTTTGGTCATAAGGCTGTACCTGGACAGTATTTTCCTGATGCAGGTTACTTTTAATTGTATGCTGCTGATGATTGTGAGATTACAGCTTGGCGTGCCGGTTTCTCACAGACGTATCTGGCTTATAGCGGGTATGACGGCGGGCGGATATACGCTGTTGATTCTGCTTCCCGTTCCGTTGGGATGGCTGGAGATACCGGGACTGCTGCTCAATGCCGGCAGCCTGCTGCTTTTTTTCCTCCCGCCCAGATACAGGCGGTATCGCCGCAAAATGCTGCTTTATGTGATGGCAGATACGCTTGTGGCCTCCGGCATTCTGCGGATTGTACTTTTCAGATGGTATCTGTGGACGCAGAACACGGCGGGAGTGTGGGAGGTTTTATTCTGCGCCCTGCTCCTGTACGAGGCGGTCAGAAGCGCATGGACACACTGGCGGCGCAGCTTACGCCGGCATATCTACCCGGTGACAATTCTGAGTGCGGGGCAGAAGAGGCAGATCCTTGCCCTGTATGACACTGGAAACGGCCTGACGGAACCAATCAGCGGGCGGCCCGTATGCCTGGTGGAGGAGGAGCTGTTAGCGGGGCTGACACTGGAAAATCCCCTGTTTTTGCGTGCGATTCCGTTCCATACAGTGGGCTGTGACGACGGGCTTTTGTACGGCGTTGAGGTGCCGGAGCTGTTGATTGATGCGGAGGACGGGGTGCATTCCGTAAAGGATGTGGTCTGCGCCGGGGTCACAAAGCCGTTTTCCTCTAAGGGCAGATATCAGATGATTCTGCACCCGGGGATCTTTTAGAAATCTGCGGAGTGAAAGGCTTTCTGCCGGAATCATGTGGAAATCTGACTGCCAAAGGAAGAAAAAGAATCGCAGACAGAGAAAAAAGTTCTGAAAAACAATCGTCCGGCATAGGATAGAGAGTGGGAAGAAATGGTTTTCGGCGCGTGAAAATGAAAACGGTTCTCTGCAGCAGGGCCGTTGCACGGATGCAGGCAGAAGAAACAGGCAGGGAGGGAGAATATTGAGAACAATCCAGCGGATTATTGTTTTTTTCAGAAACAGGAAAAAGGAGTCCGGCGCAGTCGGTCTGGACGAAAATGTGCTTTATTATATCGGCGGAGCGGACGTCTTGCCGCCGCCGCTTGATCCGGCGCGGGAGGAGGAGATGATACAGCTCCTTTTCACTGATCGGGCGCCGGAGGCAAAGAAAACGCTGATTGAGCACAATCTGCGGCTGGTGGTTTACATTGCCAGGCGGTTTGACAACACCGGCGTCGGCGTGGAGGATCTGATTTCCATCGGCACGATCGGCCTTTTAAAGGCAGTCAATACATATAAAGCGGATAAAAATATCAAGCTCGCCACGTATGCTTCCCGCTGCATTGAGAATGAGATTCTGATGTATCTGCGCCGCACCAGCAAAAACAAGGCGGAGGTCAGTATCGATGAGCCGCTGAATACGGATTTCGACGGAAATGAGCTGCTGCTGGGCGATATTCTGGGCACGGATGAGGATGTCATCAGTAAAGATCTGGAGCGGGAGGCGGAGCATGCGCTTTTAAGACGCTCCATTGAACGCTTAAGCAAACGGGAGAAGACGATTGTCTGTCTGCGCTTCGGTTTAAAACCGGAGTCCGGAAAGGATGGAAAGACGCCGGCATATCCGGTGGAGGAGGGAAAGGAGATGACGCAGAAGGAGGTAGCCGCGCTTCTGGGCATTTCCCAGTCCTATATTTCACGGCTGGAGAAAAAGATTATGCTCAGGCTGAGAAAGGAAATGTTGAAGGAAAGCTAGATTCTGTGCTAAGATAAAAAGAAAAAGGCGGGAATCGATATGCAGAGGAACAAGGCGAAGGTTCGCACGGCGTTAATCGGTGTCGGCGGCATGGGACGAAAGTACGCGGAAATGATAGTGGCGGGAAAGGTTCCTTCCATGGAACTGACCGCGTTGGTCTGCCGCAATGAGCAGGCCAGAGCCTGGGCACAGGGGCTTTCGGAGGAGCACATGATCTTTGCGGATACGGATGCACTGTACGCACACCCGGAGCTTTACGATGCGGTGCTGATCGTGACGCCGCACAGAACGCATCCGGAGCTTGCGCTGAAAGCGTTTGCTCTTGGAAAGCATGTCCTTTGTGACAAACCCGCGGGTGTGGCGGTGTCTCAGGCACTGGCCATGGCTGCGGCGGCCGAGAGGGAAAACCGGATTTATGGGATGATTTTTCATCAGCGCCTGTATCCGAAGTACAGGAAAATAAAAGAGCTTCTGGACAGCGGTGCGCTGGGAAAACTGAACCGGATTCTGCTGGTCAACACCCGGTATTTCAGAACGGAATACTACCATCAGTCCGGTTCCTGGCGCAGCAGCTGGAACGGGGAGGGCGGCGGCGCGCTGATCAACCAGGGGCAGCATATCCTGGATATCTGGCAGTGGCTGTTTCACATGCCGCAAAAGCTTTCCGCGCAGATTCCTTTCGGCAAATACAACGATTTTATGGTAGATGATGAGGCTGTTATCAGCATGACTTATCCGGATCAGCTGTCTGCGCTTTTCATCCTGACCACAGGGGAACCGGTTCATCAGGAGCGTCTGGAGATTACGGGCAGTCAGGGGAAGCTTCTGATGGAGGACGATACCCTGCATATCTGGCGTTATGGGGACGACAGCCGCCATTATGCCAAAACTGCGCAGGTGTCAGACGGGAAGCTGCTTAATATGACGGAGGAGGTGATTTCCTTTGAAAAAGGGGACGAGCCTTACCCGCAGATGCTGGAGAATTTTGCGCAGGCTGTTCTGACGGGCGATTCTTCTCTGCTGATCGCGCCGGGCGCTGAGGCGGTTCATCCTCTGATGCTGACGAACGCTGCTTATCTGTCAGCCTGGAAGGAGAAGACGGTGACGCTGCCGATTGACGCGGCGGAGTATGACAGCTGCCTGGAGGCAAAGTGCAGGGAGGAAGCGGCAAAAAATCAGTAAAATGCATGCAGCGGCAGGCTGAAATATGCCCGGAAAAGCACGACGCTTTTCCGGGCATATCTGTTGTATGAGTCTGTAAGGCTTCCGGCAGGTTATTTCGTGCCGAAAATCCTGTCGCCCGCATCACCCAGTCCGGGGCAGATGTAGGCGTTTTCGTTTAAGCAGCGATCCAGGTGTCCCACATAAATCTGGATATCCGGATGCGCTTCGTGCAGGCGCTTTAAGCCCTCAGGGGCGGCAATGATACACATGAATTTGATCTTGACGCCGCCGTGCTTTTTGATCAGATCCACGGCGTCCACACCGGAGCCGCCGGTGGCCAACATCGGGTCCACGACCAGGATAGTGCGCTCTTCAATCGGGGAGGGCAGTTTGCAGTAATACTCGTGCGGTTCATGTGTCTCGGGGTCTCTGTAAAGACCGATATGTCCCACCTTCGCAGTCGGGGAGAGCGCCAGAATGCCGCTGACCATACCAAGACCGGCGCGCAGAATCGGTACGACAGCCATCTTACGGCCGGATACCATGGGCGTCATGCAGGTCTCGATGGGGGTCTTGACCTCGACATCCTCCAAAGGCAGATCGCTTAAGGCCTCATAGCCCTCCAGCATGGCGATTTCCTCCACCAGCTTGCGGAATTCGTTGGTACCGGTATTCTCATCGCGCAGCAGGGAAATTTTGTGCTGTAAAAGCGGATGGGTGAAAATGTGTACGTTTGGCATGTCGTAAAATGATTCCATATATCCTCCTTTATGTGAGTGGGTGTTCGCCCGGATTTTACTGGTTTTCAGTATAACACAGCCACGGCTTTTTGTCATGGCAAATGTGAAAAAACAGGGAATTGGTGCCCGCTATTGACTTTGTTTTTCCGGATGAGTAAAATGATAGACATGCACAGAAGGATGTGTCCGGGCTACCAATAATAAAAAATGAGGAAATCTGAATGCAAAAAACAAGCCGTTTCCGGGCGGGAAATTTTTTTCACAATCTGCCGTATTTTATTTCAGGCTGCGCGGTGATCGCGTTGAATACCTGTTCCCTGCCGTCTGCGCTGATCGGCGCCGCTTTGGGGGCGGTGCTTTTCCTGTCAGCTCTGTATTTTGAAAACATACATGCGTTCTGGAAACGCTGCGTGACCCGGGGGATTTTGCTGTTTTCGGCTGCGGCTGCATTTATTTCCGCGGCGGTTTTTTATGAATTGTTTTCCATGACGTCCAAAACCAGATTTATCAGTGATTTATTCGGAATGTCACAGAGAGCCTTTTTTCTGATTCCGGCAATTCTTGGCGGCGCGGCAGCCGTATATTTTCTGAGTGTGGTGCTGTGCGCGGTGAAGACGGCGGTTGGGCCGGATGAAAAAAGCGTTCCGCCTTCCTGTACCCTGCATAAGACAGATCTTCTGATTCTGGGAGTGATTCTGACAGCGGGGCTTTTAGCCGGGGTCTGTCTTACTTCGCAGAAGGTCTCCTTTCACGTGGACGAGATGCTTACCTTCGGGTTGTCAAACAGCTACTATCAGCCGTTTTTTGAGGAGCCGTCCGTCAATGGCGGTGTTGTGATTACGGGCGCGGAGTTTACGGATTATCTGACGGTGTCGGACCATCCGTTCAGCTATGGCTCCGTGATTTATAATCAGATACAGGATGTGCATCCTCCGCTGTATTATTTTCTCATCCATACCATCTGTTCGGCGGCGCCCGGCCTTTCTTTTGCGGCTGTGGGATATATCGTCAATGCCCTGTTTGCGGCGCTGACGATGGCCGGTTTGTTTGTATGGGCATACCGCAGGTTTGACCGGCTCACGGCCTGTCTGGCGGTCATCAGCTTTGCCTTTGGAGCCGGCATCCTTTCCATGTTTGTTTTTTTCCGGATGTACATGATGCTGGTGTACTTTACAGTTCTGCTTGCTGTCTCCTTATATGACATTTATGCCGGCGGCGGGGAGGGCAGAGCCCGTATGTGGCTGGGGATTGCCCTCTGCCTGGGGGCGTTGACGCAGTATTATTTTCTGGTGTACGCTTTTTTTGCCTGCCTTGTGCTGGCAGTGCTGCTGTGCGTGGAAAAAAGATGGAAGGAGTTAAGGGATACTGCCGCTGTTGTCGGTGCGAGCGCCTGTATTTATTACAGTATTTGGGGCAATATCGCGATCAGGCATATCTTTTCCGGCTATAAGGGAAAGCAGGCGCTCCAGTCCGCTGCGACGCTGGAAGGGACTTTCGATGAGATCAGAGCTTACGGTGACATGCTGTTCAAACAGATTTTTTCCCACACCCTTCTGTCGGCCGGCTTCTTCATACTGCTGGCGGTTTTCCTTTCTGTGCTTGCGGTCAGGGCAGTCCGCGGGGGCAGGGAGAATATCACACATTTCAGGGGTCTTCTGCTGCTTTTGCTCCCCTGCCTGCTTTATGTCTGCATGATAGCGAAGGTGTCCTCCGATGAGGCTGAGAGATACATCGTCAATGTGGTTCCGCTCTTCTGGGTAAGTCTGCTGGCAGTTATTTTTTACATCTGCAGAAATGTAAAAGGCAGGGCGGTCTGGTCGGCCGCGCTTGCCGCGCTGATTGTCGCGGATTTGCTGACGGCCTGCGAGCCGGAATATTTATATTTGTCGGACGAAAGCATGGTGGAATATATGGAGAGTCTGGATCAGGATACAGTCTGTGTCTATTATAAGAGTACAGACTGGAACTCACAGACCCAGTATGCCTGCTTTCTGATGAATTACCAGACGACTTATGTCGTCAACGGGGCATGTCTGGACTGGCTGGAGGAACAGGATCTGTGGAAAAATGAGACGGTTCTTCTGCTGGCGGAGGACAGCGCCGGCTATGAAGCACTGTTTCAAAGCATCGGCTGCACCAGCGTGGAATGGATAGGAACCTATGAGCGGGTGCAGGTTTTTTCCCTTTCCAGGTAAGCAGTCATTTTACTGTGCGTCCGGAAGCCGGATATGACGTTTTGCTGTGACGTTTGTGAAAAAAATCTAAAATATATGTGAAATTTTCCCTTGACGATTCTGCGTGTATTCCGGTATACTTTCCTGCAATGAGGTGTGCTGCGACTGGTCAGCGGCGTGCCTTCAAACAGAAGAGAGGAGAGTTTGTTATGAGTCAGCAGCAAGACGGTGCGATCCGCGACGCGAGAACTCTGGGAATACCCAAGATGCTCCTGTTAGGATTGCAGCACATGTTCGCCATGTTCGGCGCAACGATTTTAGTTCCTGTATTAACCAATTCATACTTCGAGGGAGAAGGACTTTCGATCCAGGTGACTTTGGTCTGTGCGGGCCTTGGAACATTATTTTTCCATGTCTGCTCCAAATTCAAGGTTCCTGCGTTCTTAGGTTCTTCTTTCGCATTTTTAGGGGGTTATGCCACGGTTGCCAGTATGAACACCGGGAAATTCGCAGACATGACCATGGGGGAGAAGCTGCCCTATGCCTGCGGCGGCGTGGTGGTGGCCGGCCTTTTATACCTGGTGCTGGCGCTCGTTATCAAGCTGCTGGGGGTAAAAAAGGTCATGCGTTTCCTGCCTCCTGTTGTCACTGGCCCCATCATTATCTGCATCGGCCTGTCTTTAGCTCCCAGCGCGGTGTCCAACGCCTCGACCAACTGGTTTATTGCCATTGTCGCCTTCGCAGTCATCGTGATTTTCAATATCTGGGGCAAGGGCATGTTTAAAATCATCCCCATCCTGATGGGCGTGGTGATTTCCTACGCTGTGGCGCTGATCATGCAGACGATGGGCATGACGAATCCGGACGGTTCCGTGATTCTGGATTTCTCAGGCGTTGCCGCGGCCGGCTGGGTCGGATTGCCGCCCTTCCAGATCTGTAAATTTGACATTTCCGCTATTTTAGTGATGGCGCCGATCGCTCTGGCGGCCATGATGGAGCATATCGGCGACATGTCCGCCATCTCTGCCACGGTGGGAGAGAACTTCATCGAGGACCCTGGCCTGCACAGGACGCTGGTGGGCGACGGCCTGGCCACCTCCCTGTCCGCTTTCTTCGGCGGTCCCGCCAACACGACATATGGTGAGAATACCGGCGTGCTGGAGCTAAGCAAGGTTTATGATCCGCGCGTCATCCGTCTGGCGGCTGTCTTTGCGGTTGTCCTTGGCTTCATTCCGAAGGTCGCGGAGGTGATCGGCTCCATGCCCGCCTCCATTATTGGCGGCGTCAGCTTCATGCTCTACGGCATGATTTCCGCCATCGGTGTGCGCAACGTGGTGGAAAATAACGTGGACTTCACCAAGTCCCGCAACCTGATTATTGCGGCGGTGATCCTTGTCAGCGGCCTGGGCTTCTCCGACGGTCTGACCTTCAGCGTGTTCGGTACCTCCATTACGCTGACAGCTCTTTCCCTGGCGGTGATTCTCGGTATTTTATTAAACCTGATCCTGCCGGGTAATGACTACGTCTTCGGGGAGAACCCGGAGGGAGACCAGCACCGTGGGGTGAATATGAAGCCGTAAACGAAATTGAGAAAAACAGAGGCGGGTGCCGGACAGCACCCGCCTGTATTTTTTCCTGTTGACAGGAAAGGCGGAGGGTGCTATATTCCATATGTAAGTGAAACTTCAGGGCGGGGTGAAATTCCCCACTGGCGGTGACACGCTTTCAGCGCTGCAGCAAACGGCGCAGGGCGTCCAGTCCGCGACCCGGCGAAATGCCGGCTGAACCGGTGCAAATCCGGTACCAACGGTTACCGAAAAAGGTATGCAGGAGAGGTGCTTTGCATGTGCAGGCCGGTCGTTTTATCCGGCGGCAGTTAAAAGCAGCTGTTACCCGCAACAGTCCGGATGGAAGAAGGAGGAAAAATGAATACTGAAACGAAACTTTCAACCCAGAAACTATGCTTTATCGGCCTGTTTGGCGCGCTCAGCGCGGTACTGATGCTCTTTGACTTCCCGCTGTTTTTTGCCCCATCCTTTATGAAACTTGACTTAGCCGAGCTGCCCGGCATTCTGGGCGGTTTTATGTTCGGACCGCTTGTGGGAGAGTGCATCGTGGTGGTGAAGATTCTGCTGAACACGCTCATGACCGGCTCGAGCACCATGTACGTCGGAGAGCTGTCCAATCTGATCCTGTCGAGTATCTATGTGCTGACCGCTTCCGTGATTTACAAACTGCACAAGACCAGAAAGCAGGCGGTGCTTTCCCTGGTTGCGGCGGTTCTGACGGTCAGTGTGATTGCCCTGATTTCCAATACGTTTTTCATTTTCCCGGCTTACGCGGTGATTTACGGGATGAGTATGGAAACCATCGTCAGCATGGCGGCGGCAGTCAATCCACTGGTACATGATACCATGACCATGATGCTTTTCAGTGTGTTTCCCTTTAACCTGGTGAAATACGGCGCCGTCAGCATCATCACCTTTATTGTATATAAACGCCTTCATGGCGCAATCAATAAAATAATCAGATAATGTTTTTCATTTTCATTGCAAAGGAGACGGACTATGAGCACTGTGCGGAAGGACAAAAAAAGAACCATTTTCGGTTTACCGCTGTCATTTACAAAATACGAGCTGACGGAAGAAAAGTTTTTGATTAACACCGGTGTGCTGAACGTCAGTGAGGATGAAATCAGGCTGTATCGATTCGTTGACATGACCCTGAAACAGAGCCTTGGCCAGCGGATTTTCGGCGTGGGCGATATCTGCTGCCAGACGAGCGACCGCTCCAGCGGCAGCTTTGTCATTAAAAGCATAAAAAGGCCGCGCGAGGTAAAGGACATGCTCTCCGATCTGGTGGAAGCGGAGCGGGACAAAAAGCGCGTCTCTATCCGCGAGGTAGCGGGTGCGCAGCCGGATGATTTTGATCATGACCATTTTGACCCGGATGATTTTGACGGTCCGGGGCATCCACATCCATAAAGGAAGACCTGAAAACCGGGAGGCGGCGCTGTTGCCTTCCGGTAATTCATATTCATATTTTTTGTATGATTTTCGTATGCGGTCTTGCAATTCGTCAGGATTTATAGTATTATAGTGGTCGTTTGGGATTGTATACAAATATACACTGATACAGACCGGTCATGAAACCGTCGGCTGCGTTCGAGGATTTTGGGGTTTCGCGGCCATCATTTCAACAGAAGGGATGGAATATAATATGTCACTGACTTTATCGACGAAAGCGGAGGCCGTCAAGCCTTCCAGTACTCTGGCAATCACGGCGAAGGCAAAGGAGATGCGCGCAAACGGAATCGACGTAGTCGGATTTGGCGCGGGGGAGCCGGATTTCAACACACCGAAAAATATCTGCGACGCGGCAATCAAAGCCATCGAGGACGGCTTCACGAAATACACCCCCGCGTCCGGCACCAACGAGTTAAAGGCTGCGATTTCCAGGAAATTTAAGGAGTTCAACGGTCTGGACTATGCCCCGAATCAGATTGTTGTCAGCAATGGCGGCAAGCATTCCCTGACCAATATTTTCATGGCAATCTTAAATCCGGGTGACGAGGTCATCATTCCGGCTCCGTACTGGTTAAGCTACCCGGAGATGGTGAAGATGGCGGACGGCGTGCCGGTGATCGTGTATGCGACGAAGGAAACACATTATAAAGTAACCGCACAGCAGATCGAGGCGGCTTGCACGGACCGGACAAAAGCCGTGATTTTAAACAGCCCCAACAATCCGACCGGTATGATTTATAATCGGGATGAGCTTCGGGCCATCTCGGAGGTCGCGATTCGCAAGGATTTTTATGTGGTTTCCGACGAGATGTACGAGAATCTGGTCTACGACGGCGAGGAGCAGATCAGTATTGCCTCCCTGGGACCGGAGATTTATGAGCGCACCATCACCTGCTCTGGTTTTTCCAAGGGCTATGCCATGACCGGCTGGAGACTCGGCTATACCGGTTCCTCGAAGGAGATAGCGAAGCTGATGGGAGCAATCCAGTCCCACGCGACATCCAACCCCAACTCCATCGCGCAGAAGGCGGCGGAGGAGGCTTTAAATGGCCCGCAGGATTCCGTGGAGATGATGCGGCAGAAATTTGACGAGCGCCGCAAATATATGTACAACCGGGTGAAAAACTTCCCCCATGTGGACGTAGTGGAGCCGAAGGGCGCTTTCTATGTCTTTGTGGATCTGACAGATGCGCTGACGAAGACGTACCACGGACATCCGTTGTATGACGGCGCGGAGGTAGCCCGTTTCCTGATCGAGGATTACGCGGTGGCGGTGATTCCCTGCGGCGATTTTGGCTTCCCGAACAACATCCGCCTTTCCTACGCGATCAGCAATGAGGACATTGCCAAGGGCTTAGACCGGATCGAGCAGTTTTTAAATGAACTGAAATAAGGTTTTGTACAAAAAGGATTATTTATGGAAGAACTGAAACGTGTCAACAGAGAGCTGATTCATAAGGGCGTTACCATTGATTTCTACGCGGATACGATGGAGCTGCCGAATGGTCACAGAGTCATCTGGGATCACATCGATCACAAGGGCGCGGCGGCGGTTCTGCCGGTTTTACCCGACGGACGAATCGTACTGGTGCGCCAGTACCGCAATTCTGTGGATCAGTTCACCTGGGAGATCCCCGCGGGTGGATTGAATGACCGTACGGAGCCGATGATCGAGGCGGCCAGACGGGAGTTGATGGAGGAGACGGGCTACACCACGGAGAAACCATTGGAATTTCTGATCTCTCTGCATTCCGTGGCCGCGTACTGCAATGAACGGATTGACGTTTTCGTGGCGGATGAACTTAAAAGCGGTGAGCGGCATTTGGATGAGGATGAGTTCATTGACGTGCAGGCATTTACACTTGAAGAAATTCAGAAAAAGATTTTTGCCGGGGAAATGCACGATTCCAAGACTATCGCGGCGGTGATGTCCTACGCCTGCAAAGTCATGAAGCAGTCCTGAGAGGCGTAACCGGCTGTCGGTGTGTCTTTCGTCTGTTGTGAACGGACAGTACATAGGAAAAGAATGGAATAAGAACGAATGAAGGCCGGGTTGACTTCCCGGCCTTTTTTGTGCTATGATGGCACGGGAAAGCAGAACAGATGATCGCGGCCGCGAAAGCGGGTGAGGAAAGTCCGGGCTTCACAGGGCAGGGATGCCGGATAACGTCCGGCGGAGGTGACTCCAGGGAAAGTGCAACAGAAAAGAAACCGCCAGGCAACTGGTAAGGGTGGAATGGCAGTGTAAGAGACTACCGTCCTTCTGGTAACAGAAGGAGCCGTGTAAACCCCATCCGAAGCAAGACCAAGCAGAACTTTATAGCCGGCCCGGCTTTAGTTCAGGTGGGTCGCTTGAGCCTGTCGGCAACGGCAGGCCTAGATAGATGATCATCACATATCCGCGCCCGGCGCATTCAGGATATGGACAGAACCCGGCTTACGGTCTGCTTTCCTTTTATGAAATGTTCACCTGACAGCGTTCGGGATCTGATCCGGATGCTGTTTTTTATAAAGAAAATTAAAGTTTGCGGATGCGCAAATACGCATTCCGGGAAGTACAGACGGGATGAAAAACAAAACCAGCCAGAAGAAATTTCATTTCACTGCAGGGATCCTGCTTTTGCTGATTGCCGCGCTGGCGGTGACAGCCGCCGTAACAGCGGCCTCAGACCGGGATGAAACTGCTCAGGAAACGACGGCACAAACAGTCGATGATACCATGCAGGCCGCCAGGGAGAATCTGACCAGAGATACCTTCCCGTCACTGGAGATCGGAACGGACGTCTACGCGCTGGAGGATGAAATCCTGGAGATCACGATTTACGAAAACGTGGCTGTTACGACAGATACTTACTCCGGCAGCGGCTTTGTCTGGGAAGAAAACGACGGTGGGCTGTGGATCGCGACGGCGGCCCATGTGCTGGCGGATGAGACAGGCGGTACGGTGGAGATGGCGTCCGTGTCCTATACCTGGACGGACGTTGCATTCGCGCAGGAGGATGTGGTGACAGTGGACGGCTATGACCTGGCCTTCATTCATCTGTCGGCTGAAACGGCAGAGTCGCTTTTATATATACCGTTGTCTTCTTATACTGCGGAGGATACGCAGACCGGGGACGATTTGTGGATTGTGGATTCGATCTACGGCTCCGGCACCGGTATCAGCAGCGCGACAGTTGCCAACCCGCTGATCTATTTTGAGAACTATGACGCTGAACTGCTTTATATTTATGGGGCGGGCAAGGAAGGAATGAGCGGAAGCCCCGTGTATAATGCGGAAGGTCTGCTGGTGGGTATGGTCTGCGGCATGAGCGAGGACGGCACGGAACTGGCGGCGGTTCCGGTGCAGGTATTGCATGAGCAGAATCTGGATTCAGAATAAAGTGCAGACAGCAGTTATTATTCACGGTCTTGTCTGTATTTCCCGATGGCTGTGAATAGCGGCAAAAGTATTCATTAAAAAATAATAAAATGCGGGCGGCGCATTTGACGCGCTGTTCTATTTGTATTATAATCAGGGGTTGCAGAGACGGAATGGAGCCAGCCATGCCGGGGACACTGCAGCTTATCGTGCCTTAAGGCCGATATCGTTTTGTTTTTCATACAGAATCATTCAAAATGCAAATACTATACAGGAGGTTTTTTATATGACAAAGATTGATATTATGTCCGGTTTCCTTGGAGCCGGCAAGACGACGCTGATTCAGAAGCTCTTAAAGGAAGCACTTACCGATGAGAAGGTCGTGCTGATCGAGAATGAGTTCGGCGAGATCGGCATTGACGGCGGCTTTTTAAAGGATTCCGGCATTGAGATCCGCGAGATGAACAGCGGCTGTATCTGCTGCTCTCTGGTGGGTGATTTCGCAACTTCCTTAAAGGAGGTGCTGGACACCTATGCGCCTGACCGTATCATCATCGAGCCGTCGGGCGTGGGCAAGCTCTCCGACGTGGAGAACGCGGTCTTAGGCGTTGATACGGACGCTGACGCCGCCTTGAATTCCAAGACTGTGGTGGTGGACGCCGCCAAGTGCAAGGTCTATATGAAGAATTTCGGCGAATTTTTCTTAAATCAGGTGGAGAGCGCCGGTACCATCGTATTGAGCCGCACCGGCAGCCTGTCAGATGAGAAGGTGCAGCAGGTAACCGCCATGCTGCGGGAGCACAATGCCAATGCCACCATCGTCACAACGCCCTGGGATCAGATTTCCGGACAGGATATCCTGTCCACCATGGAGAAGGATACGGATCTGCAGGCGGATCTTTTGGCGGAGCTTAAGGCAAAGCGTTTACAGCAGCTTGCCGAAGAGGATGATGAGGAGGACGAGTGCTGCTGCCACCATCACCATGATGAGGACGAGCATGAGCATCACCATCATCATGACGAAGATGACGAGTGCTGCTGCCATCATCACGACGAAGAGGACGAGCATGAACATCACCACCATCACGACGAAGATGACGACCATGACCACCACGACCATGACCACCATGATCATGATCATCATGACCATGATCATCACCACCATCACCATCATCACGGAGATGGTCATGATGCAGATGAGATCTTCGTAAGCTGGGGCATGGAGACGCCCGCGAAATACACGAAGGCGGAGATTGAGAGCATTCTGGAAGCGCTGGATGATCAGGAAACCTACGGCCTTGTGCTGCGTGCCAAGGGCATGGTTGCTTCCCCGGACGGCACCTGGGTCTACTTTGACTATGTGCCTGAGGAAGAGAATGTCAGAGAAGGTAAGCCTGACGTGACCGGCAAATTCTGCGTCATCGGTTCTGATCTGAAAGAAGACAATCTGGCGAAGCTTTTTGCAAAATAAGATATTACGATTTACGGTCATCTTTTCTGCACCGATCTGCACAGCATGCGGGCTTTGCACGTAGAAGCGGAGAGGAGAACCGTGAATCGTAATGCAGCAATCTTGAAAAATGTTAGGAGACAACATGATTCCCGTATATATTATCAATGGCTTTCTGGACAGCGGCAAGACCGAGTTCATCAACTATACCATCTCTCAGCCTTATTTTCAGACCAGGGACAAGACCCTGCTTTTAGTCTGCGAGGAGGGCGAGGTGGAGTATGACCCGGCGCTTTTAAAGAAAACCCGCTCGGTCATGGAGCTGGTCGGGGAGGAGAGCGATTTTACCACCGCCAACCTGATTGCACTGGAGAAAAAACATCGTCCCGGCCGCATCATCATCGAGTGGAACGGTATGTGGAATTTCAAGGATATGAAGCTGCCCTGGCACTGGCAGGTGGAGCAGCAGATTACCATGATCGACGGCAGCACCTTCCAGCTGTATTATACCAATATGCGTTCCCTGCTGGCGGAGATGATCCGCAAAACGGAGATGGTTATTATGAACCGCTGCGACGGCCTGGATGACCAGCTGTCCTCTTTCAAGCGTAATTTAAAGGCGGTCAACCAGCAGATGGAAGTGGTCTTTGAAAACTCTGAGGGTGAGATGTCCAATCTCTTTGAGGAGGATCTTCCCTATGATCTGAAGGCCGACGTGATCGAGCTGGATGATTCCAACTACGGGATCTGGTTCATAGACACCATGGATCATGTGGAGCGCTACGTCGGCAAGACCTTTTCCTACCTGGCGCAGGTGGGCAGACCGGACGAGTATCCGAAGGGATATTTTCTGCCGGGCCGCCTGATTATGACCTGCTGCGCCGAGGACATTCAGTTCTTCGGCTTTGCCTGTGAGTACCAGGGCGCGGAGGCGCTGAAGGTGGAAGAGTGGGTGAAGGTCACCGCCAGAATGGACTTAGAGGAGTGGCCGGATTACGAGGGGAAGGGGCCGGTGATGAAGGCTGTTTCCGTCGTAAAGGTGCAGGCGCCCAGAGAGAAGGTCATCAGCTTCAGCTGATCTGTGACATTACCGAGGGGGATTTTTGCAGTGGCCATTGAGAATGAAAAAGACATCCTGCAGCTGAGAAAACGATTTCAGGATCTGGCGCGCCGCTCCTATGAGCAGAATATCTTTACATTTACACCCATGCTGGGCCTGGCTGAACAGACAGTGTTCTGGGAAGCCGAGCCCTCTTTGCGTTACGCGGGCTATGCGATTGACGGCGGCAGAGAAAATGCGGAGCGTGTCATGATTCGCTTCGGCAATGAAAAAGACTTAGGCTATGCGGAAGCTTTTCCCATCAGTCTGGTGCATATCCGTTCGCTGCAGGCGAAATTTTCCGATGATTTTACGCACCGGGATTTCCTGGGCGCCCTGATGCACCTGGGGATCGAACGCGATCTTTTAGGGGATATCCTCGTGGGAGAAAAGCAGGGATACCTGTTCTACCAGACCTCCATCGTCGATTTCCTCTGCCGGGAGCTTAAGCAGGTAAAGCATACAACGGTTATCTGTGAGCCCGCCGCGTCTGTGACGGAGTACCAGGAGACACCGCCTGTTTCAGAGACAATTCTGGTCGCGAGCGAACGCCTGGACGCAGTGATTTCACAGGTGTATCATCTTTCCCGCAGCCAGAGCATAGAATTATTCCGGAAAAAGCAGGTCTTCGTCTCCGGAAGGCTGTGTGAAAATAACAGCCGTGACTGCAAGGCAGGCGAAGTGATCAGTGTGCGCGGCTATGGCAGATTGATCTATGACGGTATTGACCACACTACAAAGAAAGGAAAACAGAGCGTAAATCTGCGCGTTTACCGGTGAATGAAATGTTTGGATATACGGTGGATCAGTGGCTGTTCTTTTTTTATTTTTACTGCTTTTGTGGCTGGGTTTTTGAGAGCACTTATGTTTCGGTTAAGGACAGACATTTTGTCAACCGCGGCTTTATGCATGGGCCGTTTCTGCCGCTGTATGGGTGCGGGGCGATTATGATGCTGGTGGTCAGCAGACCCTTCGCGGATCATCTGATTCTGACCTACATAGCAGGCTGTATCGGCGCGACGGTGCTGGAATATCTGACCGGCGCGTGGATGGAGGCGCTTTTCAAGGTCCGATACTGGGATTATTCCAATCAGAAGTTTAATATCAGGGGATATGTCTGCTTAAGCTCTACCCTGGTGTGGGGGCTTTTGACTATTCTGATGACCAGAGTGATTCATGTGCATGTGGAGAGTCTGGTGCTCTTGATTCCGACGGAGGTTTTGTCCGCTCTGGTGTCTGTGCTGACGGTGTATATCGGCATTGACCTGGCGCTGTCCTTCAAGGCTGCGTTCGATCTGCGCGATATGCTGATTAAGCTGGAAAATGCGAGACAGGAGGCAGCGCAGCTGCAGGAGAAGCTGTCGGAGGCCATGGATATGGCCGGAGAGCAGCTGGTTGAGAAGAAGGAAAAATATACCCAGGATCTGCAGCTTTTAAAGGAAAAGCTGCCAAAACCGGGTCTGGATATGGATGTACGAAGAGAGAAGCTTTCCCGGTATTTGTCCGGAATGGAAGATCGCAGCAAAAAGCGTACTGCTGACAGAGTATCATCCATAGAGGTATGGAGAGAAAAAATGTCCCAGTATGTGCCTGACGTGGACGCGCTTCGCGATTCTTTAAAAAAGCGGGGTGTGGATATGGAGCAGCTGTTTGAGAGAATGGAAACGACCCGCCGCCAGTATGCGGATTTAAAGGAACGCATTAAGGGAATGTCTCTGCATCCTTTAAAGCACAATCCAACGCTTTCCTCCGACAGATTTAAAGAGGCTTTAAAAGAGCTGCGCGAGGAAATTGAGCGAAACGACGGGGAACAACCAAGGTAACACATACGCGCGTGGTACTGTCATATGCGCAGATAAAAAGAAAATGGGGAGAATAAAGTGAACGAATCAACAAAAGAAAAGAAAATGCATCATACGAAATCGCAGGATCTGCTGAACGGTCCGGTAGCTGGGACGCTCTTGTCCTTTTCCATGCCCTTTATGCTCAGCACGCTGCTGCAGACGCTGTATTCCACGACAGACACCATTGTGGTCGGACAGTATCTGGGTCAGAACGGCCTGTCGGCGGTATCCAACGGCAGCCAGCTGATGCAGATGTTGTATATGGTCTGCGTGGGCTTTTCCACTGCCGGACAGATTCTGATCGCGCAGGCGTCGGGAGCCGGAGACCAGGACAAAATTCAACGGGTTGTAGATGTGCTGCTGGTGCTGGAGCTGGCCATGTCCGTGTTTTTCGGCGTCATCTGCATGACCTGCAGTACCTGGATGCTGCAGGCGCTGGCAACACCGGCTGAGGCCTTTGAGCAGGCGCAGTATTATATTATCATCTGCGGTTTCGGTATTATTTTTACAGGACTTTATAATATGCTGAGCACTGTTTTGAGAGGCGTAGGCGACAGCTTTCATCCGTTTCTGTTTGTGCTGATCGCTTCCGTTGTGAATGTTGTGCTGGATGTGGCATTTATTGCGGTGTTCAGACTGGATGTGGCAGGCGCGGCGCTGGCAACGGTGATTGGACAGGTGATCAGTGTTGTCTTCAGTATCTTTTATATCAATCGGCACAGAGAGGAATTTCCTTTTGTGCTGCGCATCCGGAATCTGCGGATGGACAAAAATATTGCGGGAATGCTGGTAAAGCTTGGGGTCCCCGCAGCCATTCAGAGCGCGGCCATTCAGTTCAGCTTTCTTTTTGTCAGCCGTATGGTCAACTCCCTGGGCGTATCTGTCAGCGCGGCCTTCGGCGTGCTGCAGAAGATCCGCAATGTTCCGGGAATTCTGACGCAGGGGCTGAGTCTGGGCGCTTCCCCGATGATCGGACAGAACCTTGGCGCGCGCAGGACAGACCGTGTGAGTCAGGTGGTGAAGAGCACGCTGCTGTTTGCAACAGTGATCAATTTTGTTTTCGGTGTCCTGTATTTCGCGTTTCCTGTGCTGTGGTTCCGCGCCTTTACACAGGATGAGGCGGTGTTGGCTTATGCCTCGCTCTGCATGCTGACGCTGCTGATCGAGCTTCCCGCCAAGTGCCTGATGCCGGGCTGCAACGCCCTGGTCAGTGCCCAGGGCTTTGTGCAGTTCAGCATGATTGTCGCGTTTGTGGACGCCTTTGCGGGCAGGGTTTTATTCTGCTGGCTTTTCGGCGTGTTCTTAGGCTGGGGCGCCATGGGCTTCTTCCTTGGATACAGTCTCGGCACCTACATGACCGCAATTCCTGTCTTTGTCTATTTCATTACAGGACTCTGGAAAAAGAGAACGAAGCTTTTGTGATCAGAGCTTACTCAAACCGCCCGTTAAATTTCTCTTCGCAGTAAATACAGCGGTAAACGCGCTTGTTTGCGTCAGTCAATTTGAAAATATGCGGAAGCCCCTGCTCGATGGAAGTAATACAGCGGGGGTTTTTGCATTTGATGACGCCGTAGATTTTCTCAGGCAGCACCAGCTCCCGTTTTTCTACGATTTCCGCATTTTTAATGACGTTGACGGTGATTTTATCATCCAGAATCGCCAGCACGTCCAGGTTCAGAATGTCGATATCGCATTCCACCTTCAGGATGTCCTTTTTGCCCAGCTTGTTGCTGCGGGCGTTGCGGATGATGGCGACCTGGCAGTCGAGCTTGTCCAGGTGCAGGTAGCGGTAAATTTCCATGCTCCGGCCGGCCGGGATGTGGTCTAAGACGAAGCCTTCCTCAATTTTTCCTACATTTAACATCTATGAGAATCTCCTTTATTTCATATCTAAGCTTTTATCAGTATCGTAGGGGTGATATTTCAAAATGTCCCTGATATGATCAGACTTTGATCTCTAAGAGCGTCAGAATCAGCGCCATGCGCACATATCGCCCATACTGCACCTGATCGAAATATACCGCCCTCGGATCGTCGTCCACCTCCACGGAAATCTCATTGACGCGGGGCAGCGGATGCAGCACCAGCATGTCAGGGCGGGCCTTTTTCATTTTTGCTTTTGTTAAAATATAGAAGTCCTTCAGGCGGACATAATCCTCCTCATTGAAAAAGCGCTCTCTCTGCACGCGGGTCATATATAAAAGATCCAGGTCGCCGATGGCGGCTTCTAAGTCGATGACCTCCTCAAAGGGAATACCGGCCTCTCTTAATTCCTCCCGCACATAGCTGGGAATGCGCAGCTCATCCGGAGAGATGAAGACAAAATGGATATTGTCATAGCGCATCAGCGCGTGCACGAGCGAGTGAACGGTGCGGCCGAATTTCAAGTCGCCGCAAAAGCCGATCGTGAAGTTATTTAAGCGGCCCTTTAAAGAGCGGATGGTCATTAAATCCGTCAGCGTCTGCGTGGGATGCTCGTGGCCGCCGTCGCCGGCGTTGATTACCGGAATTTTAGATTTGGAGGCGGCTACCATCGGCGCACCCTCTTTTGGGTGGCGCATGGCGCAGATATCCGCGAAGCACGATACAGTGCGGATGGTGTCCGCGACGCTCTCGCCCTTGGCGGCGGAAGAGGAGTCGGCGGAGGCGAAGCCCAAGACCTGGCCGCCTAAGGACAGCATGGCCGATTCGAAGCTTAAACGGGTCCGGGTGGATGGTTCGTAAAAGCAGGTGGCCAGGATTTTGCCGTCGCAGGCGTGGGCGTATTTCGCCCGGTTTTTCATAATGTCCTCCGCCAGATCAAAGAGCTGGTTGAGTTCCTCTGTAGTAAAATCCAGAGGTTTCATCAGATGTCGCATATTTCTTCATTCTCCTTATTTCATTCACAGCCATAGAAAAGGACCGTAGAAAAAACTACGATCCTTATATCATCATGATAAAAATGTCAATAAATCGGAAACTCCTTTTTTGCGGGGAACGGAGGGCTCCTCAGCCGCATATCCGAGAGGAATCAGGACGGATACCTCTTTTGTCTCGTCAAGTCCTAACAGCTTGGCGGTTTTATCATAATCAAAGATTCCGAGAATTACGGTAGCAAGCCCCTGATCATGAGCCGCGTTGCAGAAGTTTGCGGCGCTGATGCCTGCATCGTACATCTGCCAGGCCCCTTCTTTTGTGGTGGAATAGGAACCGTCCCGCTCAAAGCCGCTGCGCTTTGTCACGAAATACTGCACCATCAGCACCGGTGCATTTCTGATAATATCCCCATTGTGTGCATACTGCGCGGTGCATTCCGACGCGATGCGCTCCTTCAACTCCCCGGTCACCGCCGCGTAGCGGGTGATCTGGGTATTCTTCCAGCTGGGGGAGAAGCTTACGGTCTCGATGATGTCCTCGATCAGCTGCGGATCCACTTCCTGTTCGGTGAACTGACGAACACTGCGTCTGGTTTTCAGGCATTCCTTCACTTCCATGTGTAGTCCTCCTTCTTGATTTCGTTTCTGTTGCTTTAACCTTTTTGTAGTATAACAAAATCATTCTGTTGTTTCAATGGAAAATTAAAAAAGTTGAAGCCGTAATCAGAAGAACTTATGCCAGCCATTCCTTTCCTTATCTTCAGAATTATCATCGTCCGCCTTTTTCTCTGTCAGAACGGCCGACATATAGCTGTTCACAATATCTTCGAGATATCGATATTGTGCGGAGGAAAGCTCGCTGATTTTACCGGAAAGCGCTGCATAATCGTCATTCGTCACTTTCCCCATCAGCAGATAATCAGAGCTGATATCCAGCGCCGAGCATATGCGGATGATATTTTCAGGCCGCAGCGCTTTTTTGCCCAGTTCGGCAGTAGAAACAGTCTGCGGCGTGATTCCGGCCTTTTCGGCCAGCTCCTCCTGGGTCATTCTCAACTGTTTTCTGCGGTCGTAGATTCGCTTCCCCATCTGTCTTAATAAATCATCCATAACGTACTCCACCAATGCTATGAAATAATTTTATCAGCCATGTAATAGATTGATAAGCGCCCATAGAAGAAAAAAGGCGTTCATGGCATTATAAAAACAGCAAACGGGGTTGATTTTTATCGCCTTTAGCGTGTATAATATGCCATAGCCGAAAAATATCAACCATAGCATGGATAACGGGCAAAAATGAACGAAATTACGATTATGTATAAGCTGCGGGAGCCGTCAGAGCCCTTGCATGGAAATACGACAGGAAGAATATATGAACGATTGGTTTGAATATCTGGATGACGACCGGTTCAGGATCAACTTCGGGAAGCTGTTTCAGCTGTTTCTGAGAAACCTTTGGGTGATTGTACTTATATCGCTTTTGACAGGCGGTGCGGCTTATGCCTACGCCAGATTTTGTATTACGCCGCTTTACCAGTCATCCATCAAAATGTATGTGAATAATACCACGAATACCAGTGATTCTACGAGTATTACCAGCTCGGACATTGCGGCGTCGCAGAACCTGGTCGATACATATGCGGTGATGATGACCAGCAAACCCACGCTGAACGCGGTGATCGAACAGACGGGCGTGGATTATACCTATGAAGAACTATATTCCATGATCTCAGCCTCCGCCATCAACAGTACGGAGGTTTTCAGAGTGACCGTTACCTCCTCTGATCCGCAGGAGGCCTCCGATATCGCAAACGCGATCGCGGATATTGCGCCTGAACAGATCATGGATATCGTCACAGGGAGCTCTGTGAGAATTGTAGAATATGCCAGTCCGGCGAGTAAGGAGAGTTCTCCGGACAAAAGCCGGTATGCGCGTATGGGCCTGGCGGCCGGTTTTGCGGTCAGCTGCGTCGGGATTCTTCTGTTTTCTCTTCTGCGCAACGGACTGACCGTGGAGGAGAGAATCCGCAGGGATTTCAAAAGCAGGCCAATTCTGTCGACCATCCCCTATATGGGGGAAAAGCCGAAGGGAAAGCGTAAGGTAAGTCCGGAGGAAGAGACGGCGCAGATGTGTGAAAAGCTGAGTTTTGCCTCCGCGGAAGCGTACAAGCTGCTGCGGGAGAATATCTCCTTCTGCCTGTCGGAGGAAACCGAATGCGGCGTGATCGGCATCACCTCTTCCACGCGCGGGGAGGGCAAAACCACAACGGCGATCAATCTGGCCTATACATTAGCTTTAGCGAATAAAAGAGTATGTCTGATCGACTGTGATTTCCGGCTTCCGTCCGTGGCCAAGCGGCTGAATCTGCACAGAAAGCCCGGAATGACGAATTTCCTGATTAAGAAGGCAGCCGGTACGGAGGTCATTCAGGATTACAGTTCAGAGCTTGCTCAGTTCTGTGTGATCGCAGCCGGGGATGTTCCGCCTAACCCGTCAGAGCTTCTGGGCTCTAAGCGGATGCAGAATGTCCTGACCGCGTTAAGGAAAAATTTTGATTATCTGATCCTGGATCTGCCGCCCGTCGGAATTGTATCGGACGCGCTGGCGGTGGCGAAGGCAACCGATGGGATGCTCTTTGTGGTGCGGGAGGATTATTACGAGGGAAGGGTGCTGCAGCAGTCTCTGCGCATGCTGGAAGGCGTGGAGGCTAAGCTGCTGGGACTGGTTGTGACATATTCGACGGCTCAGGAAAAAGAATACAGGCGATACGGAGACAAATACGGTTATAAGTATGGCTACAAATACGGATATGGGGAGACAGAAACAACCGCCGTCCAGCAGGAGGCGGAGGCCTGATATGGGAAACCTTCCGATCATTTTTGAAATACAGTATTCCGGCAGCGGTACAGATGAAGACAAGATATGAGGACGGATGAAGTGAGAGACGATAAACGTTCCGCCTTAAAGATTGCCATGCTCGGGCATAAGACAATGCCGGCGCAGGACAGCTTCAGGGGCGGTATCGAGGTCGTTGTGGAGGAGCTGGCGCCCAGGCTCGCTCAAATGGGGCATGAGGTGACCTGTTACAACAGAACAGGCTGCGACAATGGCGGCCTGAGGGAGTACAGAGGCGTCAGGCTCAAACGCGTATTTACAATTGAGCGCAGGGGTCTTGCGGCTGTGACAAGCAGTTTTTTTGCGGCGGTCAGGGCTACTTTTTCTGACTTTGACATCATTCACTTTCATGCGGAGGGTCCCTGTTTCTGGATGTGGATACCGAAGCTTTTCAGGAAGCGGTGCGTGGCGACGATCCACGGTCTGGACTGGCAGCGGGAAAAATGGAAGGGAGGACCTGCCTGCGGCTTTATCAAAGCAGGCGAGCGCATGGCGGTCAGATGCGCCTCTGAAATCATTGTCTTAAGCAAAGGCACACAGGAATATTTCCGCAGGGAATATAAAAGAGAAACCGTACTCATTCCGAACGGTGTGAGCAGACCCGTCATCAGGGACGCGAAAGAAATTACGGAAAGGTACGGATTAAAGAAAGACAGCTACCTTCTTTTCGCGGGCAGGATTGTTCCGGAGAAGGGCGTTCACTATTTGGTGGAAGCATACAGAGGCTTAAAGACCGAAAAAAAGCTGGTGATTGTCGGCGGTTCATCCGACACAGAGGCGTATGCAAGGGAGCTTCAGCAGGAAGCAGACGAGCGTATTTTATTCACAGGCTTTCTGACCGGCCCGATTTTGGAGGAGCTTTTCGGCAACGCGTACCTGTATGTGCTGCCGAGCGACCTGGAAGGGATGCCGTTGAGCCTCCTCGAAGCCATGAGCTATGGCAACTGCTGCGTGGTCTCTGATATTGAAGCGTGTACCGAAGTGGTCGGGGAGCACGCGGTGACCTTCCGGAAGGGAAATGTAGAGGATCTGAGAGAAACACTTCAGAGGCTCTGCGACAATGAAGCCCTGGTGCAGAAATACAGAAGCGGAGCCGCGGATTATATCTGCGGAAAGTACAGCTGGGAGGATACCGCAAGGGAGACCTGCGCGTTATATGAAACAGTAAAAAAATGAAGATACTGATGATAAACAAATTCCTCCATCCCCAGGGAGGCGCGGAAACATATGTGTTTAAACTGGGGGATATCCTGAGCGCCAACGGCCACGAGGTCCAGTATTTCGGGATGGAGCATGAGGGGCGCTGTGTTGGCAATCAGGTGAACGCGTATACGCGGAAAATGGATTTTTATGATGGCTTCGAGTTATCAAAGCTGACTTATCCTGTGAGAGTGATTTACTCCTCTGAGGCTAGGAAACAGATCAGAAGGGTGCTGGATGATTTCAAACCGGATGTGTGTCATCTGAATAATTTTAATTATCAGCTGACGCCGTCCATCATACTGGAAATCCGCAAATGGGAAAAGCAGACAAACCATCGGGTCAGGGTGATCTTTACAGCGCATGACTGCCAGCTGGTATGCCCGAACCATTTGATGCGCAATCCGAACACGGGGGAAAACTGTGAGAAGTGCGCCCAGGGAGCGTTCTGGCATTGTGCGGCATCCGGCTGCGTTCACGGGTCCTACGCGTGGAGCCTGGCCGGCACGCTGGAGGCTTATTTCTGGAAAAGCAGAAAAGTATACCGACAGCTGGATACAATCATCTGTCCCTCCCGGTTTATGCAGTCAAAGCTTGCGTATAACCAGGATTTAAAGGAGAAGCTTATCGTCCTGCACAATTTTGTCGATGCAGTGGAGCCCAAAGCGGTTCAGAAAAAGGACTATGTCCTGTATTTCGGAAGATATTCAAAGGAAAAAGGAATTCGAACATTGCTGTCTGTCTGCAGAGATCTGCCGGACATTTCCTTTGTCTTTGCTGGCTCAGGCCCATTGAATCGGGAGATTGGCGGTTCAGATAATATCAGAAACGCGGGCTTTTTAAGCGGCGCTGCCTTAGAAAAGCTGATCCGCGAGGCCCGCTTCAGTGTATGCCCGTCCGAGTGGTACGAGAACTGTCCGTTTTCGGTGATTGAGAGTCTGATGTACGCAACGCCGGTGCTTGGCGCGGATATAGGCGGGATTCCGGAGCTGATCGAGAACGGGGTTACCGGAGAGCTGTTTGAAAGCGGCAGCAGGGATGACCTGAAAAGAAAAATCCGTAGGCTTTGGGATGACAGAGAATTTACGGATACATGCAGTGATAACTGCAGGAAGATACACTTTAATACGCCGTCACTTTATTATGAGCGTCTGATGCAGATATATGAGGGCAGAAGAGAGAGTGTGAGATTGTGAGTAACAGGTTGGACGCACCGGAGCTGATTTTAGTCATTATTCCGATATATAACATTGAGCCGTACCTGAGACGGTGTGTAGACTCAGTTCTTTGCCAGACATATGAAATATGATTTATACGGGAGTAACTGAAGATGAATGTATTACATTTGTTATCTACTTGTGATATCGGAGGTGTTGAAGTATTGTGCCGGGATTATGCATTATATTCTACACATCATAATTATTTTGTTGCTATTTGGGGAACAAATGGAATCGTGGCAAAAGAAATGGCAGAAAATGGAGCCAATGTTGTGGAATTAGGTGCCAGAAAGCAGGATGCAATTTATATTGTAAAGCAGTTAAAAGCTATATGTAAAAAACACCAAATTGATGTTGTTATAGCACATCACGGATCACCATATTTTTATTTTTTTTATTTTTGGTTAAAACATTCATTTTGTAATTTGAAGCTCATTGCATATGCTCATTGTAATAGTGTTGATATGTATAAGAAAAAGACATTTGGAGGAAATTTTTTAAGACGGAAAATCATTTCGTATGGTTTCAGACGTGCAGATCAGGTAATAGCAATTTCTGAATCAGTAAAAGCAAGCTTGTACTCTGAGTTGAATGTTCCTACAAATACAATAAAAACTATTTATAAT
>JAJPXG010000155.1 GCA_021205565.1 Lachnospiraceae bacterium
CCGCCGGGTTACGCTTCGGCGGCCAGATGCCCGGGCTTGTGATTCTGGCTGCGCATGACGAGGTCATCCGTCCGGCGATTCTGTGGAATGACGGCCGCACCGGGGCGGAGTGCGAGTACTTAAATCAGGTCATCGGTAAGGACAAATTAAGTGAATATACAGCCAATATTGCCTTCGCCGGTTTCACAGCGCCGAAGCTTTTATGGCTTGCCCAAAATGAGCCGGAGAATTTTAAAAAGATCAGGAAGATTATGCTTCCCAAGGATTATCTGGCTTATCGCCTGACAGGCGTTCACAGCACCGACTATTCCGACGCCTCCGGGATGCTTCTTTTAGACGTGAAACATAAAAAGTGGTCGCAGGAAATGTGCGATATCTGCGGCATCTCCGTGGATATGCTGCCCACGCTTTATGAAAGCTATGAAAAGATCGGCTGCCTGAAACCGGAAATCGCAGATTGTCTGGGTCTTGGCCATGAAGTTGTGGTTGCGGCGGGCGCCGGGGACAACGCGGCAGCGGCTGTGGGTACCGGCACCGTGGGAGACGGCCAGTGCAATCTTTCTCTGGGTACGAGCGGGACGCTCTTTATTTCCTCAGAGAATTTCCTGGTGGACTCGCAGAACGCCCTGCACGCGTTCGCGCACGCGGACGGTCACTTCCATCTGATGGGCTGTATGCTCAGCGCAGCTTCCTGCAATAAGTGGTGGATGGAGGATATTCTGTCCACGCAGGACTTTAACGGAGAGCAGGCCGGGATTGAGAAGCTGGGAGAGAATACGGTCTTTTTCCTGCCCTATTTAATGGGTGAGCGGTCTCCACATAATGACCCGAATGCCAGGGGCGCGTTTATCGGTATGAGTATGGATACGACGAGGGCCGACATGACCCAGGCGGTCTTAGAAGGGGTGGCCTTCGCCCTGCGCGATTCCTTCGAGGTGGCGAAGAGTCAGGGCATACAGATTTCGTCTACGAAGATCTGCGGCGGCGGCGCGAAGAGCCCTCTGTGGAAGAAGATGATCGCCAATATTTTCAACATCCCGGTGCAGGTGCCTTCGGTTGAGGAGGGCCCGTCCATGGGCGGCGCCATGCTGGCTGCGGTGGCCTGCGGCGTTTACGAGAGCGTGGAGGATGCGGCGGCAAAGATTGTGAAGGTCGTGGACGAGGTGAGGCCGGATGAGGAGCTGGCAGCGAAATATGAAGCAAAGTACAGGCAGTTTCAGAAGCTGTATCCGGCACTGAAGGCGAGTTATTCTGAGATTTACGGAGATTGAGTCTGACGGCAGTAAATATAGTTCTGAGGCGAGAATCTCTTTAGAAATGAAAAGGCAGATTTATAAATCTGAAATCGTGAGAACAGGTCAGTGAAATGCTATACCGGAAATCACGAAATGAGGCTGGAGGAATTGAGAATATGAAAATTTATAATGTAACGGACCCGGAATTCAGAAAATACGGCAAAATCATCACGCATCTGGACTTCACGGAGCTGTTGGAGGCCTTGGCCGACACGCCCGTGACGGAGGGAGTGGTTTATGAACCGTCGGTTGAGAGCCTGGAGGCAACCTCCCTTAAAAAGCAGCTCTCCGAAATTTATTACGGCGAGATGCCCATCCAGATCGGCTATTGCAACGGCTGCAACACGAAGCTGAACGCCTTTGAGTATCACAGGGACAGTGAGATCAATGTGTCCACGGAAGAGTTTGTGCTGCTTTTGGGCAGCCGCCAGGATATCACGGACGATTTTACCTATGATACCTCGAAGGTGGAGGCGTTCCTCGTGCCGGCAGGTATCGCGGTGGAGGTGTATGCCACCACGCTTCACTACGCGCCCTGCAGAGCGGACGGAAAGCCTTTTCGGGTGGCAATTGTACTCCCGAAGGACACGAATCTGCCGTTAAACTGTGCGCACCAAAAGTCCGGCAGGGTGACCGAGGATCGTCTTCTGGCGGCCCGCAACAAGTGGCTGATCGGCCATGCGGAAGGCGGCCTGGATCAGGACGCCTACATCGGAATGGTGGGAGAGAATATTGAGATCTGAGATTTATTTTAACTGATATAATATCTTTTCAAAACATACGCCCTCCGGTTCGGGGACAGCTGCGGCATCGGAAACGAGCAGGCACTTTCTCACGAAACCGGAGGCTTTTTTTACTGCGGCGGTGAGAATTTCGTGACGGAGGGAAAGTCTTTCAATCGATAATTCTTCGTCCGCCGAAGCCACTTTCACAAGCTCCGCGGCCAGAATGGCGGAAAAGATGTCGCCGGTGCCGTGGCGGGACTGCGGCACTTTTTTCGTGCGCAGAAGGGTAGATTCTCCGGCTGTCATGCATAGATTTCCAATATAGCTTTTGCAGGAAATGCCGGTGATCACCACCTGCTTAGGCCCCATCTTCAGAAGCTTCTGCGCCATCTGCAGCAATTCCTTTTGCGTAAAGTCAGGTCGATACGCCGTCCCGGTCAGCAGACAGGCCTCCGTCACATTCGGCGTGATGGCATCGGCTGAAGCGACCAGCTCACGCATGCTTTTCTGTATTTGCGTTCCGCAGGTGGCATAGACCCTGCCGTTGTCCCCCATGGCCGGGTCCAGAATATAAAGCGTGTTTTCTTTTTTAAAATCAGCCAGAAACTGCCGGATGATGTCAGCCTGCGCCTGATTGCCCAGAAAGCCGGTGAGAATCCCGTCAAAGGAAATATCCAGACTTTTCCAGGCGTCCAGGTAGGAGGACAGCTCTGATGTGTAATCTGTCATGTGCCAGGTCGGGTATCCTGTGTGATTGGATAAAATGGCGGTCGGTACCGGGCAGCCCTGCACGCCCAGCTGTGAAACGATGGGCAGGGCCACAGTCAGGGAACAGCGCCCATAGCCCGCAAGGTCATTGACCAAGGCGAGCTTTTTAGGCGTTTGGGTTGCAGATAAACTGTCTGTTGTCGGCATGCTTCCTCCTGATGGAACGACGTGTACGGAACTCTTTTTTCTGCAGGCAGCAGGCCGGGTGGCCAGCCGTGCATTAACAGGGTTGTTTGATCAATAACAGTATAGCCCTTTTTGGGTGATTGTGCTATACTCAAATTACATCCTGACATGGAAAAGTGAGGTTGCAAGGACGATGAGTCTGCAGTTTATTCTCGGTGGCAGCGGCAGTGGCAAAAGCGCTGCCCTCTATCAGTATATTATCAAAAAAGCGCAGGAAAATCCGGGGCAGCAGTATATATTGCTGGTACCGGATCAGTATACCATGCAGATTCAGCGCCGGATGGTGCAGCTGCATCCGGGACATGCCCTCTTTAATGTGGATGTGCTCAGCTTTGGGCGCCTGTATTATAAGGTGAAAGAAGAACTGGGCGGCGAGGAAAGGGTGGCCTTGGATGATACCGGCAAGAATCTGATTTTAAGAAAGCTGGCAGCTTCCATGGCAGATGAACTGCCCGTTGTCGGCGGATTGATGGAAAAGCAGGGGTATGTGTCGGAGGTTAAGGGACTGATTTCCGAATTCATGCAGTATGGCATTTCCCCTGCCGGGATGGATGAGCTGATGAAAGCCGCGGCCGGCAGGCGGGGACTGCAGGCGAGGCTGTCGGATATTCAGAAGCTGTACGGCGCCTTCCTGCGTGAGCTTCAGGATCAGTACCGCACCGGAGAGAGTATGTATCCGGAACTTACCGGCCTTTTGCCAGAATCAAAAATGATCCGCGGCAGCGTTGTGGTGATGGACGGTTTTACCGGCTTTACGCCCGTGCAGCTGCCGCTGGTACGTCAGATTATGGCGCTCTCTCAAAAGTGTTATGTCGCGCTGACGATCGACTGCGATCCGGCTGGAGTGACGCAGGAACAGCAGCTTTTTTATACTTCCGCGAAGACGATCCGGGAGCTGGAGAAGCTGGCACAGGCAGCAAAGGTGCCAATAGAGAAGTACGCGTTCTGCAAGAGTGGAAAAAGGTATAGTAATACATATACTACATCTTCCGAGCTTGCATTTCTGGAACAACATCTCTTCCGGTATGACAATGCCGTTTATGACGGAGCATGCGGGAATATCCACATTTCCTATGCGTCAACCCCTGCACAGGAAAGCCGCCAGGCGGCCATTTTATTACGCCGTCTGGTACGTGAACAGGGCTTGAAATACCGGGACATTGCCGTCATCTGTGCCGGACTAGATACCTACAGACATCATCTGGAGGAGGCTTTTTCACAGCTTGAGATTCCCTGCTTTGTGGATGCGACGGCGGGGCTTACATCAAATCCGCTGCTGATTTTTATGAAGGGACTCTTTGATCTCATGGAAAAGGATTTTTCCTTTCAGGCGGTCCTTACCTATCTCAGAAGCGGTCTGTCCGGGATTACCCGCGAGGAAACGGATCTGCTGGAGTTATACCTCAATCAGGCCGGCATCAGGGGGAGGCGTGCCTGGGAACGTCCCTTTATCCGCCTGGGAAACCGCTTTGATCTCTTAAAAGTCAATGAGCTCCGGGAGAGGCTGATGGCAGAACTGTCATCGGTTCTCTCCATTGCCGCCGACCCGCAGGCAACAGTCCGACAGCAGCTGACCTCTCTGTATGACTTTCTGACGCAGGCTCAGACGGAGAAAAAACTGGCACTCATGGAAGAAGACTTTGAAGACCGCGGCGACCTGGTGCGCGCCAGGGAATACCGGCAGGCGTTCAGTAAACTGATGGGTCTGTTCGATCAGATGGCGGCACTGATGGGAGAGGAGCGCCTTGCGTTTGCGGAAACCGTAAAAATCCTGAAGGCCGGCTTTGAGGAGCTGAAGGTCGGTTCTATTCCGGCCAGGCTGGATCAGGTGCTGGTGGGCGATCTGGAACGGACGAGGCTGCCGGAGGTAAAAGCTCTGCTGGTACTGGGCGTGAATGACGTCAATATCCCCGGCAGTAACAGCCGGGGCGGTATGCTCTCCGACCTGGAGCGGGAGTATCTGATGGGGCAGGGCGTGGAGCTGGCACCCAGCCGCAGACAGCTGCAGTTCCGCCAGCGGTTCTATCTGTACCAGCAGCTGACCAAGCCCTCGGAGCAGTTATATCTGTCATACTCCCTGGTGGACAACGCGCAGCAGGAAATCAGACCATCTTATTTTATCCGGACTGTGCAGGGGCTCTTCCCGGCACTTACAATCAGACCGCTGGGGTTTGAACAGCCGGAGCATGTGAGCGAGCTGCCGGAACGGACAGCGGTATTGCTGCAAAAATATGTCCGTAACGGCTTAAGCGATAATGAGTCAGCAACGCTTCTGAAACTGCTGACTCTGACGGAGGAGTATTACGGGCCTGACGTGGTCGATGCCTATATAGAGAGGGCGTTCCTGGAGGGCGGGAGAGAGCACATTGCTCCGGAAGTGGCCCGGGAGCTTTACGGCAGCGTCCTCTATGGCAGCGTCAGCCGCCTGGAGAATTTCGCCGCCTGTCCCTATGCGCATTTTCTGAAATACGGCCTGCATTTGCGGGAGCCGAAGGAGTATATTCTGGAGAGCGTGGATTTGGGAAACATCTTCCATGATGTATTGTCCGGCTTTGGCCGCGACCTTAATGATGCCGGGTATGACTGGTGCACATTCCCGCCGGAATTTGCTAAGGAGAAGCTCGGCAACAGACTGGAGGAAATCCGGGAGCAGTACGGGGACGAGCTTTTGCTGGATAAGGCCAGAAACGGCTACGCCCTGACGCGTGCAGGCAGAATTTTAAGACGGACTGTCGATGTATTACAGAGACATATGCAGGCCGGGGCCTTTGAAACCTATGGGTTGGAGCTGCCATTTTCAGTAAACTGTGAATGGGACGCCTCGAAGGAGCTTTTCATGCGTCTGGAGGGACGGATCGACCGTGTGGATGTTGCCAGGCAGGATGAGGATGTGTTTGTAAAGGTGATCGACTATAAATCCGGGAATAAACAGTTTTCCGTGGACAGTCTTTACGCGGGGCTTTCCCTGCAGCTGACCGTTTATCTCGACATGGCGACGAAACAGCTCGCCGAGTTAAGCCCGGGCAAAAACGTCCGCCCGGCCGCGATGTTTTATTATCGGGTGGCAGACCCGGTGGTGGACATGGAGGGCGCGGAGAATCTGGACGATCTGCCGGTACTGCGCCTGCGGGAGCAGCGCTCCCGCGGCATCTTAAATGAGGATGAGACGGTGGTGCGGCTTTTAGATCATACCTTTGAAAAGCAGTCCGATGTGATTCCGTTTTCGTATAATAAGGACGGCCAGGCGGCCCGCGGTTCGAAGGCCTGCGCGGAGGAGGATCTGCTTTTGATGGAGCGCTATTCTGAATATAAGGTGGATGAGCTGGGAAGGCAGATCCGGGAGGGCCATATTGAGGCGAGTCCTTATCAGCAGGGGAATGAGGAGGGCTGCACCTATTGCCCGTACAAAGGCTGCTGTGGCTATGATGAAAAGCTGCCCGGTTATCAGAAAAGAAGGATTCCCGTCATGGAGCAGGGGGAAGCCCTGGAAAAAATGAAGGAAATCCTGCAGGAGAAGGCATGAGTGTGAAATATACGGCGGACCAGCAGAGGGTCATTGACACAAAAAAGAAAAATATTCTGGTTTCCGCGGCGGCCGGCAGCGGCAAGACGGCGGTGTTGGTGGAGCGCATTATCCGGCGGATTACGGATCGGGAAAATCCACTGGACATCGACCGGTTGTTGGTTGTGACCTTTACCAACAGCGCGGCGGCCGGGATGCGGGAGCGCATCGGGCAGGCGATTGAGCGTGAGCTTTCCCTGTATCCGAACGACATGCATTTGCAGCGCCAGGCGGTGCTGGTGCACCAGGCGCTGATTACGACCGTTCACAGCTTCTGCCTTTATCTGGTGCGCAATCATTTCGAGGCTATCGGCCTGGAACCGGATTTCACTGTAGCGGAGGAAGCGACAATCAAACTTCTGAGCAAAGAGGTGAAGGAGAATCTCCTGGAGCGTTATTTTGCGGAGGAGGACCCTGACTTTCAGTACATGGTGGAATATCTCTGTCATACCGGCAGGGAAACTGTGCTGGAGGATTATATAGACAAACTCTATGAGCGGGCCATGAGTATGCCGTTTCCGGAAGAGTGGCTTCTGGAGCGGAAGGGGGATTATGATTTCGCCAGCCTGGATGAGTTTACAAATCGACCTGCAGGGCAGTTCCTGCTCTCTCATATCAGAGGACTGTTACATTCTTACGCGGAGAGCTATCGCGCCGCATATAAAGCAGCCATGGAGCCGGATGGTCCTTATATGTATGCCGACACACTGGAGGCAGAGCTGGAATTTACAGAGAGGCTCTGTCGGCTGGAAAGCTTAAAAGAGCTGGGTCAGTATCTGCCCGCCATGGAATTCAAACGCCTTTCGACGAAAAAGGATACTTCCGTCGATCCCGTGAAGCGGGAGCAGGTGAAAAACCGCCGCAACGGGATTAAGGCCAATATCCAGAAACTGGGGAAGGACTTTTTCGGGAAGAGCCCGCAATCCATGGAGGTGGAAAACGCCGGGGCGAAGCGGGCGCTCGATATGCTGGTGCAGGTGACACTGGAATATATGGCGGATCTTGCCGCCGCGAAGCGGGAGCGGGGCTATATTGACTATCATGATATGGAGCACATGGCGCTGCAGATTCTCATGAAAAGCGATGGACAGGGCGGCTTTAAGGTGACGGAGGTGGCCGAAAGCTACCGGGCACGGTTTGAGGAGGTTATGGTGGATGAGTACCAGGATTCCAACCTGGTGCAGGAATATCTGGTGGCTGCCGTATCGCGGGTTGATGACCGCTTCATGGTAGGGGATGTCAAGCAGAGTATTTACAAATTCCGCCTGGCCAGGCCGGAGCTTTTCATGGAGAAATATCAGTCATACGCCGCTGAGGATGAAACGCATGTCCGCATTGATTTAAAACAGAATTTCAGAAGCCGCAGACAGGTGCTGGACGCAGTGAACAGTGTTTTTTCGCGTGTGATGACCTCAGAGAGCGGCGGTATTGTCTATGACGAGAGCGCGGCGCTCTATCCGGGGGCGGAGTACCCGGAGAATGCATCCCGGGAAAATGACGTGACAGGGAGTGAGGACAACTTAAACCTCGCGGAAGGGTATGACAGATATGTCTGCGAATGCGTCCTTTCCTGTGGGGAGCTGCCCCAGGGATTTGACGCCAAACGTCTGGAGGCGTACTCAGCGGCGCAGAAAATCAAGGCGCTTCTTAAGGACGGCCGGGTTTCCACCGATGACCGCAGCGGCCTTCGCCCGGTTGCTTATGATGATATCGTACTGTTATTCCGCTCGCCTTCCCTTTATGAGGAGGCTTACCGCGAGGTCTTTGACAGGGAGCATATTCCGCTTCAGGTGGTCAGCGGCAGCGGCTACTTTGACGCGAAGGAGGTGCAGAATCTGGTGAAGCTCCTCGAATGTGTGGAAAATCCGCTGTCGGACATTCCACTGTACGGCGTTTGCATTTCGCTGTTCGGGGGATTGACAGAGGAGGAACTGGCCAGGGTACAGATTTATGAGAACGAGAGTCAGAGACATGGAGGGATTTCTGCCTGCATTCAACCTGAAAATGATGCGCCGGGAGAGGCGGGCGCAGAAAATGAGTCTCAGAAACTGACGGAGGATATGGCTGCTCATGCTGCTTTGGAGGGGAAAAGCATAGAAGGTGAAAAGAATAAAAAAGGCACCGGATTGATAAAAGAGGTTACGCTTTGGGAAAAACTGGGAAGCTTTGCGGCTGCATATCCGCAGGATCCCACGGCCATGAAGATAGTCAGCCTCCGCGCTGCGATTTTAAAATATCGCCGCCAGGCGGAATACTGCTCCGTGGAGGAGCTTTTGCGGACGATTTTGAATGATTTTCATTACAGAGAACAGATGCGGCTTTTGCCGGATGGCGAGAAGCGGGCGGCGAATGTGGAGCTTTTATTAGAGCGCGCGGCGCAGTTTTCAGCCCGCGGACAGCGCAGCCTGTTTGCCTTTGTGCAGTATATTCGTGAGCTGCACCGCCAGGAGATTGATTATGGCGAAGCGTCCGTGATGGGAGATCATGGAGCCGTGCGCGTCATGAGCATCCACAAGAGCAAGGGACTGGAATTTCCCATTGTCATCGTGGGCGGGATCGGGCACAGCTATTCCATGCAGGATCGGCAGCAGCTTCTGCTCATTGACAATGACCTGGGGCTGGGTGCGGATTATGTTTCACCCATGGGGCGCAGCAAAAACAAGACCCTGCAAAAGAACGTGATCTCCTTAAAAATGGAGCGGGATATCCTGGCGGAGGAGCAGCGGATTTTTTATGTGGCGATGACAAGGGCGAAGGAGAGTCTGATCCTCTGCGGGTATAAAAAGAATGCGGAAGAATTTTCCCAGACGGCAGCCCGCCGCGCAGACGGCACCTGCCTTTTGTCTGACATTCTGTCAGCTCGATCCTACCTGGATCTGCTCCTGCTTTCGTATGAGGAGGACACGCCGATTGTGTATGAGCTTTTCTCCGCTGAGGATCTGGCGCAGACGGAGATTACGGAGTCTGTGAGCCGCGCAGAGCGCCGTGAGAAGCTGGAGGCTTTATTGTCCACAGAAACAGGGGAAGAAAAGTCCGATATTCTTAAGGAAAATCCGGCTCTGCAATATGAATACCCATATCAGCTTCTGACGGAGATTAACGGAAAAACCAGCGTCTCCGAGTTAAAGCTGGCAGCTATGGAGGAAGAGCTCGGCGGCGTGGAAGAGATGTTCGAGACAGAGCGCGTTGTGCCCTGTGTGCCGGAGTTTTTAAAAGAATCGAAGGGGCTTGGCGGCGCTGCCGTGGGAACCGCTTACCACCGGGTACTGGAGCTGGCGGATTTTACCGCGCTGCCGGCAAGTCTGGATGAGTGGCAGCATTTCATGGACGAAATGGCTAAAAAAGGTCGTCTGACTGAAAAACAGCGCGACTGTGTCTCGCCGCAGAAGCTGGATCATTTCGGACAAAGTACGCTGGCACATCGCATGGCAGAGGCCGCGAAAGCGGGGACTCTCAGAAAGGAGCAGGCGTTTTTCCTGGGCGTGCCGGTGAGCGAAGTTGGGAAGGCGGACTTTAAGAAGCTGGCTGAGAGCAGTCAGAGTGAAGTAAATGTCAGCATAAGTTCGCGGCCGGACAATATCAGGGCAGGTCAGGACAGCGGGGAAGAAAAGACAAACGGAACTGGTCAGGTAATGAAAACAGATATGCAGGACGAGCTGGTCTTAATCCAGGGAATTATCGATGCATTTTTTGAGGAAGAGGACGGCATCGTTCTTCTGGATTACAAGACAGACCGCGTCGCGGCCGGACAGGAACTGGTGGACAAATATCACACCCAGATGCAATATTATACCAGGGCCATCGAACAGGCCCTGGCAAAAAAAGTGAAGGAGGTTATGTTGTATTCCTTTTACCTGGAAGAGGAGGTGCCGGTCACTGCAGCGCCAGCTTTTTAACCTGTGCGAGCACCTTCTCCACCGGCGGCAGCTTGATGATGATAACCGTTATGATGCCCTCCGCGAGGATGAAGGAATAATTGTAAATGATCGGGTAAAGGGCAGTCAGTGCAGTCGGGAAGTTCTCCGGCATGTAGTCCATCCAGTATAAATAGCCGCCCAGCGCGTGGAAGGCGCCGCGCACGATGATACCCAGCAGATAGCCTTTTAAGAGCGCGTTCTTTTTGCTCTTATAGAAGAGGCCGGCCAGGCCGAGTCCCGCGAAGGCGAAGATGTAATCACAGCAGACCTGGAAGGGCGCCAGCACGTAGGGTTCCTGGAGAAACTGTAAAATGCCGTAGGCTAAGCCGGTCATAATGCCTACGCCGGGGCCGTACCAGGTGCCGATCAGGCAGACGAAAAGCATGCTGCAGAGCGTCACGGAGCCGCCGTAGGGCAGGGCGAACAGCTTGATGTAGGAAGTCACGAAGGCGAGTGCCATGGCAACTGCGCAGAAGACGAGCTGCCGGGTGGAGAGCTTTTTGTGGTTGCTCTTAGAATAGAGAAATACGGCGCCCAGAATCAGCGCGACGGCGATAATGCCGAACAGGACATAACCAAATGTAGTGAGACCGAGGTCTGAATTGACAATTTGCATGAAAAAATCCTCCTTTTGTGAAAATGGAGGAAGCAGCTAAGCGGCACCGTGTGGAGATTTTATGCTTTGCTCCGACCTGTGATAAAACGGTCAGGAAGACGAATAAGCGCTCCGCGGATACCCATATGGTTGCTTCCTTACGCCGGCATTACCCGGTTCAAGTGATAAGGGTCAGGGCGGCTGTATAAACACAGAAGGCCCATTCTCAGCGAAACGCTCCCCCAGCAAAAATTTCCGGATACATTTACGGTGCGGCGGGCACTCCTTCAGGACGCGCCGTATCGAAACTGTATCAGGAATTAACTTTATTCTTTTTTTATAAATCTGTCA
>JAJPXG010000032.1 GCA_021205565.1 Lachnospiraceae bacterium
CTTCAGGTGAGAATGTGAGTTTGCTGGGTCTGGATGTACTTCCTCAATATCGCGGGCAGGGGCTGGCAAGGGAGATTGTGCGCCGGTATGCCCTGAGGGAGAAAGAACGGGGCAGGAAAAGTCTGATTTTAACCTGCCTGCCTCAAAAAGTCGGAATGTATGAGAAAATGGGTTTTCATAACGAAGGCATTTCCGCATCCTTCTGGGGCGGAGAGCAATGGTATGAGATGCGCATGGAGCTTTGAAATGAAAACGGATGCTGCCGTAAAAAGGCTGCATGGCTGAATGTCGTGTGACATTTCACAGGATTCAAGTGTTACAGCATGTTTAGAATCATATCGTTGATTTCACTCAGCACCTGAATGACAAACTCATCTCCGTATGCGCGGTTTTCCATGAATGCGTAATAACAGCCGTTGATGCAGAAATTCAAAAGAATCGCGGCCTTTTCGGGATTATCGCTTTGTTCCTGGTAAAGAGGCAGAAACAGCTTCTGCAGCTGTGGCTTTAACACAGTCAGGAGGCGTCCCTGCCGGTCCCCGGAGAAGAGGATTTTGATCAGGTGGTCATAGGAGAGCAGCGCATGGAAGAGCTCTGCGACGTAATCGGAGCTTTGGAATCCGGATTGTTCACTCAGGTTGGACACAACGGCTTCTACCACCTCATTTTCCAGCTGCTCTGACAGGTCATACACATCTGTGTAATGTGACTACAAGGTGGATTTGTTGATCATGGCCTTCTAACAGAGCTCTTTAACGGTGATTTTTTCAAGCGGTTTGCGGCTTCTGAGTTCCAGAAACGCGTTGGTGATGCTTTCTTTTGTCTTTTTGATTCGGATATCCATTTTTTTTCACCCTTTTCATTGAAAACAGAATAATTTTTATGCAGATCCCCGACAATTCGCCGGAAAAGTTGTTTATCCTACTTTTTACATGGATTGTCGGTGGATGTTTTTTTGCTTTTATTTATAATACATTATAGTTGGAAAAGCAACTTCTGTCTATTAAAATCTGGAATGAACAGACGGGAATCGAAAACTAAAAAAGGAGGCATCTCATGGATTTATTCGGATTTTATCAGGGCCAGGAATTTGAGGCCTATCAATACCTGGGTGCGCACACGATCTGGCAGGGCGGCACGGTCTTCCGCACCTTTGCCCCCAGCGCGGCGGCGGTTGGGGTGATCGGAGAATTTAACGGCTGGCAGGAAGAACCGATGCAGAAAGTCCTGGACGGTAATTTCTGGGAGCTTACCATACCGCAGGCTGAGGAAGGCATGATGTACAAGTACCGGATTCATTACCGGGATGGCCGCATAATCGACCACTGCGATCCATACGGCTTTTACGCCCAGCTGCGGCCTGAGAGTGCTTCCATCATTTCCATCCTGCGGGATGATGAGTTTCATGACGCGGCGTGGATGAAAAAGCGTACTGCCATGACGGACAAACCGCTCAATATTTATGAGATGCACATGGGTTCCTGGAAAAAGCCCTCAGAGCGACAGGAGGACTGGTATAATTACAGAGAGGTGGCTGACAGGTTGGCACCATATCTGAAGGAGAACCACTATAATTATGTGGAAATCATGCCTCTGTGCGAGTATCCTTCCGATGAATCCTGGGGCTACCAGGCAACGGGATTCTTTTCTCCGACCGCACGCTATGGAAAGCCGGACGATCTGAAGTTTTTTATCAATCATATGCATGAAAATCAGATTGGGGTGATTCTGGACTTTGTTCCTGTGCATTTTGCCTGTAATGATTATGCGCTTTTAAAATATGACGGAACAGCGCTGTATGAATATCCGCATAACGACATTGGCTACAATCAGTGGGGCAGCTGTAATTTCATGCATTCCAGGGGAGAGGTGCGTTCCTTCCTGCAATCCTCTGCATACTACTGGCTGAAGGAATTTCACTTTGACGGCCTGCGTATGGACGCTGTCAGCAATATCATTTACTGGCAGGGAAATTCCGACCGTGGGGAGAATGTGCCGGGTGTACAATTCATCAAGTCAATGAATCTGGGACTGAAAAAGCGGCTGCCGTCCTGCATTCTGATTGCAGAGGATTCCTCCTCTTATCCGAAGGTGACGGGTCCGGTGGAAGAAGGCGGACTGGGCTTTGATTATAAGTGGGATCTGGGCTGGATGAACGACACTCTGACTTATTTCAAGGCAGATCCGTATCTGAGGGTGGACATGTACCACAAGCTGACTTTTTCCATGATGTATAATTATAATGAGCGCTTCATCCTGCCGTTTTCTCACGATGAGGTGGTTCACGGCAAGGCTACGATTTTGCAGAAGATGAACGGGTATTACGAGCAGAAATTCCCGCAGGCGCGGGCGCTGTACATGTATATGTACGCTCACCCCGGTAAAAAGATGAATTTCATGGGATCTGAAATTGGGCAGCTGCGTGAGTGGGATGAAAAGCGGGAGCAGGATTGGGATATCCTGACGTATCCGGCGCATGACGCTTTTTATCATTTTATCCTGGAATTAAATCAGATTTATGAAAAAAACGATGCTTTCTGGCAGATGGATTTTAAGCAGGAAGGGTTTTCATGGCTCGACT
Source organism: Lachnospiraceae bacterium (assembly GCA_021205565.1). Classification (GTDB taxonomy): domain Bacteria; phylum Bacillota; class Clostridia; order Lachnospirales; family Lachnospiraceae; genus RGIG6307. Next base: position 2,582 of record JAJPXG010000032.1, read on the forward strand.
GCCATCAGGAGGAGCGGCGCATATATGTATTTGAGCGCAGGAGTAAGAAGCAGCGGATACTGGCGATCTTTCATTTTTCAGATCTGGAACAGAAGGATTACCGGCTTGCGGTGCCGAAGGCAAAGAGCCTGAAGCTTATGCTGCACAGCGACTGGGAGCGGTTCGGAGGCAGGACTGTGGAGAAAAACGATAACAGGAAGGCTTTAAAAACAGGAGATTTTGTGTTTGATTTACCGCCTTTTGCCGCTGCTTATTATGAGATCATCGAATAAACGATATGACGAGCGCAAGCGAGAAGGGCGTGCTCGCATGTCCGGTGAGCGGTGAATTGGATCGTGACGTATTTTGTCACGATAAATGCCCGCACTGTATGAAGGAAAATTCCCCTCGGCAGCGTGGGCATTGTTTGTGTAAAGTTATAAAGAATTCTCAAAACGAAGTAAAATCCGGAAATATATATTGATAAAAATTTAACTATCCTGTATAATGTGGGCGGTGTAAAGTCAGTATGCAGCGTGAGGACGGAGCGTATGGAAAAGATATCCGTTTTACGTCATGTGCTGTACTGAAGGGCATAAAAAGAATTATGATTTCAGGAGGTCCGCCATGAGCATGAGAGGCATCGATACTGAGGTACGCAAAAACCGCCGCAGAGTATTTAAAGAAATCGCAAATCTGGCATATCATTCCAAAGACCTGGCCGCGGATATGGAAAATCTGCCCTATACCATTGTGGAGAGTGAGGACAATCCATATTGGGAAAATGTTTATAGAGAGCGGGAGGTTGTGCGCGAGCGCCTTCGCCTGGCTCTTGGCATGAGCCTGCGGCCGGAGGATGTACCGGTCAATGTCAGCCAGGGCGTGGAATTATCCAATATTGATGAGAAATATTATGAGCCGCCGCTTTTACAGGTGATTCCATCCGCCTGCCATGCCTGTCCGGAGAATAAATTCGAGGTTACTGATCAGTGTATGGGCTGCGCGGCCCATCCCTGCCGTGAGGTCTGCCCCAGAGGCGCCATGACCATGAAAAACGGCAGGTCCTATATTGACCAGGAAAAGTGCATTAAATGCGGTAAATGTAAAGAGGTCTGTCCGTACGATGCCATTTCTCACTCTGAGCGTCCCTGCATGAAGGCCTGCGGAGTGAAGGCAATCGGTACAGGCGACCATGGCAGGGCGGTCATTGATCCGGATAAATGTGTGACCTGCGGCATGTGTATGGTCAGCTGTCCGTTTGGAGCAATCGCTGACAAATCACAGATTTTTCAGCTGATCCGGGCGCTGCAGAGCGGGAGGGAGATTATCGCCCAGGTGGCGCCGGCGTTTGTGGGACAGTTCGGGCCGAAGGTAACGCCCGAGATGCTAAAGGAGGCTCTCAAAGAGCTGGGCTTTGCGGATGTCTATGAGACGGCGCTCGGCGCGGATTACGGCTGTCTGCAGGAGGCGCGGCATTATGTGGATGAGGTGGTGAGCGGCAAACAGAACTTCTCCCTGACGAGCTGCTGCCCGTCCTGGTCCGTACTTGCCAAAAAGTACTTTCCGGAGACGATTGACAAGATTTCAAATGAGTTGACGCCCATGGTGGCGACCGCCCGTATTATCAAGCAGGAGCATCCGTCGGCCTCGGTCGTTTTCATCGGCCCCTGCGTGTCCAAAAAGCTGGAGGCCAGCAGGCGGACGTTACGTTCTGATGTGGATTTTGTGATTACCTTTGAGGAGCTGGCGGGAATCTTTGAGGCAAAAGGCATTTTCCTAGAGGAAATGCAGGAGCAGGCAGAAGCGGAGAAGCTGAACCGTGCAACTTCGCTGGGAAGAGGCTACGGTGTGGCTGGCGGGGTTGCAGGCGCAATCCAGAAAGCGATTGACACCTATTATCCCGGAACGGAGGTCAAAATCGAGCATGCGCAGGGGCTGGAGGACTGCCGCAAGGCGCTTCTGATGGCTAAGGCCGGACGCCTTAACGGGTATCTTATTGAAGGTATGGCCTGTCCGGGCGGCTGCGTGGCCGGTGCGGGCACCAATATCACCATCCCACAGGCAACGAAAGCAGTGACGCAGTTTGCCAATATGTCTGAGAAGAAGATTCCGGAGAACCTGTAACTCCAACGTTACTGTGAATGGCAATAACCGAAGAAAATCTCGAAATCCACTTGAGATATACCTGAAAATGCGGTATAGTTATGACTGATTTCAACATAAAAGGAGACCCTGCAATGACCAAAATCAGAACGCGCTACGCCCCCAGCCCCACAGGCAGAATGCATGTGGGTAATCTGCGCACCGGTTTATACGAATATTTAATTGCGAAGCATGAAAACGGTACTTTTGTCCTGCGCATCGAGGATACCGACCAGGAGAGGCAGGTTGAGGGCGCTGTGGATATCATCAACAGAACCCTAAAAAAGACCGGTCTTATTCCGGACGAGGGACCGGACAAGGACGGCGGCTACGGCCCTTATGTGCAGAGCGAGCGCATGCAGACCGGCATTTACATGAAATACGCGAAGGAGCTGATTGACAAGGGCGAAGCATACTACTGCTTCTGCGATAAGGAACGCTTAGAGAGTCTTAAGCAGACCATCGAGATGGACGGCGAGGCCAAGGAAATCACCGTCTACGACAAGCACTGCCTGTCCCTTTCCAAAGAGGAAGTGGAGGCGAATCTGGCTGCCGGAAAGCCTTTCGTTATTCGTCAGAATAATCCGAAGGAGGGCACTACCACCTTCCACGACGAGTTGTACGGGGATATCACCGTGGACAACTCTGAGCTGGATGATATGATTCTTATTAAATCTGACGGCTATCCGACCTATAATTTCGCCAATGTGGTGGACGATCACACCATGAATATCACCCACGTTGTCAGAGGAAACGAGTACCTTTCCTCCTCCCCGAAATATGTCCGCCTTTACGAGGCCTTCGGCTGGGAGGTGCCGGTATATATCCACCTGCCCCTGATCACGGACGAGAATCACAAAAAGCTCTCCAAACGAAGCGGACATTCCTCCTTTGAGGATCTTTTAGAGCAGGGCTTTGTGGCCGAGGCGGTGGTCAACTATATCGCGCTTTTAGGCTGGTCCCCCGAGGACAACCGGGAAATCTTTTTCATGGACGAGCTGATTGAGAAGTTTGATTATCACCGCATCAATAAGTCCCCGTCCGTCTTTGATATCGGAAAACTGAAATGGATGAACGGCGAGTATATCAAGGCCATGGATTTCGATACCTTCTATGAACAGGCAGAACCGTATTTAAAGGCTGCCCTGACGAAGGGGCAGGACTTAAAAAAGGTTGCCGCTATGGTGAAGACCCGTATTGAGATTTATCCGGATATCACGCAGATGGTGGACTTCTTTGAAACACTGCCGGAGTACGGCACCGAAATGTACCGGCACAAGAAAATGAAAACCACGCCGGAGAGCTCCCTGTCTGTTTTAAAGGATGTTCTGCCCCTGTTAGAGGCGCAGGAGGATTACTCCAACGACGCACTGTATCAGCTCCTGCTTGCCTATGCAGGGGAGAAGGGATATAAAAACGGCTTTGTGATGTGGCCTATCCGTACCGCGGCAAGCGGCAAACAGACCACACCGGCCGGCGCGACCGAGATTCTGGAGGTTCTGGGAAAGGAAGAGTCCCTGGCCAGAATCAGAACCGGAATTGCAAAATTGGAGGCTGCCATTGGCTAATCAGTTCACCCAGGCACAGGAGCGGGCTATTGATCATTTTAAGGGTCCTGCTCTTGTGCTGGCGGGGCCTGGCAGCGGCAAGACGCTGGTGATCACCGAGCGTGTCTGCCGCCTGATTGCCGCGCATCAGGTTCCCGCCTCTCAGATTCTGGTGATTACCTTCACGAAGGCCACTGCGGTCCAGATGGAGGAACGCTTCTTACTTAAGATGCCCCAGGAGCATCCCTGGTTCGGTACCTTTCATTCTTTCTTTTATTTTATTCTCAGAACATACTCCCGCACATTTCCCCGCACTCTGATTCCCGCGAATGTGAAGCAGAGCGTATTAAGGTCGGCCTGCAAAAGCGTTCTGCAGGATACCTCCCAGGGGATTCTGGACGCGGTGGATCAGCTGCTGGGGCTTTATATCAATCTGGGCCTGGACTTACAAAAGCTGCCGGTTTCGGACGAGATCAGTCCAAAGGACGTAGAGGCAATCTATCGAATATACGCCGACGTCCTGAAACAGGAGGGGTACTTTGATTTCGATGATCTGCAGATTTCCTGCCTGAATTTGCTGCGCGGTAATCTGGAAATCCGAAAACGCATCGTCAGGGCCTTTCCTTTTATTCTGGTGGATGAGTGCCAGGACATGAATCCGGTGCAGTATGAGATTTTAAAGCTTCTGACCGGCCCGGAGAAATCCGTTTTTTTTTGGTGGGAGATGACGATCAGTCGGTATATCGCTTCCGCGGGGCCGAGGTTTCCCTGATGCGGCAGTTTCTTTCAGATTACAGTCCGGTGACAGAGATTGTGCTGGATCAGAATTTCCGCTCCGCAAAGTGCATTGTGGAGGCCTCCATGAAGGTGATTGCGGACAATAAATCCCGCTTTGAGAAGGTCATCCGACCTAAGGACGGTGTGACGCAGGGAGTTGTCATCAGGTCCTTTCAGCACAAACTGGATATGAATGAGAGAATCTTCGCCTTTCTGAGAGAGCAGCCCGACTTAAATGAGTGCGCTGTAATCTGCCGCACCAACCGGGAGCTGGGCGAGATGGCGCGCCGCCTGCGCAGGGAGAATATTTCCTATCAGATGCGCGAGGCAGCCAAAAGCATCTTTGAGGAAGACTGGTATCTGGATCTGGAGGCGTACTTAAAGCTGGGCCAGGGTATCAACGACCGTAAATACATCCTGCGCATCGCCAATAAGCCCAATCGTTTCATTACGCGGGAGCAGATCGTGAATTTTTCGTATCCGCCTGCGTCGCTGGCCGTGCAGGTAAAACATTTGAAAGGGATGCGGCCTGCGCTTGCCATGAAATATATCTGGATCGGAATCGGTTACGGGAAATATCTGAAAAATGCGCTGGAGAGGGAAGAAGGGCGGTACGAGGAAATTTCAGAGCAGTATGAGGAAATGACTGCGGAGATGGAGCGGTATCCGGATGTGAAGGAGTGGTTCGATTATGTGGAATCGGAGCGTCAGCTCCAGGTAAAAGAGAGCAGAAATAAAAACAACCAGCCTAAGACAGGCGTGCATTTAATGACCATGCACGGATCCAAAGGGCTGGAATATGATACGGTGATCCTGCCGGATTTAAACGAGGGCCGGATGCCGCGGGGCAGCCACTTGTCCGATGAAGAGATCGAGGAGGAAAGAAGGCTTCTCTATGTGGCGATGACCAGGGCGAAGAAGGCACTGGAAATCTACTATATCTGCGGGGAGGAGGGGCATCGAAAGCGGCCGAGTATGTTTTTACATCGGCTTGTAGAAAAAAGAACTGGTATGCAGTCCGCATCTTTTCAGACGTAAAGACTGATATGCAGTTCTTCCATTCTGCCAAAAAGCGGACAGCCGGACTCTCGGTTACCCCTAAAACAGGTCTGAGCGTCCGGCTGGAGGCATTCATTTACAGATAATCATCCTCAGGTGTTTCTTCCATGATCTCGTCGAATTCCGCGTCGTCTAAAAATTCCTCAAAGGCGTCCTCGACAGCTTCGTACTCCTCGTCATCGTCGATGTAGCCAAGCTCCGGCTCTTCATCAGGGTCGTCCGGGTTCTCTGAATAGCGGTAGAACCAGACCTCTCCGTCGTCGTTCTCACCATTTTCGTCAAGCGGCTGCAGGACGATATAGTCTCTGCCGCCTGTTTCCAGGATGGTAATCACGGCACACTCTACAATGCGGCCGTCCTCCAGATCCAGCGTGACAGTCATTTCCTCATCTGCGGGTTCATTTTCAAATACCATAGTGATATCCTCCGTAAATCATATCAGAAGCAAAAACATTCTTGATTTCATTTTCTGCTCCTTCGTTTGTGCCGACGCTTGTGCGCATGCGTTTATGTCAGGCGCGGCTGTACGGTCAGAGACATTTTACAATTTTCTTAAGAAAAACGCAATATTATCTTTATCTTTTTGTGCATGTTATGGTAAAATGAATTCAGACCATGCAAAGGAGAAGCGCTCATGAACAACCCATTTACTACGAAACCATCGACTCCTTATCCGGCGGGCATCAGACGCCAGGGACGACAGATCCATGCCTCTTTTGCTTCAGAAACAGCGGATTGTGGTGTGATACTACGTTCGACCCGTGCGGGTGCAGAGGCGGTCAGAGTTCCCTTTGAGGAAAGCTGCCGTTTAGGAAGCGTTTATTCCATGGTGATAGAGAATGTACCCGCGGAGTATCAGACAGCTTCCTTTTATCAGGGAGAAAATGAGGCGGCAGACCGGTATGGCGTACAGTATGTGAGTCATCCATATGGGGAGGCGCTGCAGGCCTCACAGATGGAGAGTGTGCTGACACAGAAGCCGTTTGACTGGGAAGGAACCAAGTGCCCTCGTGTATCGTTTTCGCAGGCGGTGTTCTATGGCCTTCATGTGCGCGGCTTCACAAAGCATTTCAGCAGTGGGGTCAGACATAAGGGAACCTTTTTAGGAATCGTGGAGAAGCTGGATTATCTTCAGGACTTAGGCGTCACATCGCTGCTTTTACAACCTGCTTATGAGTTTATCGAGTTGGAGATTCAGGCGCCGGAGAATGATCAGTGCGGCCATAGCGCCGGAGCTTATCAGCAAAAGGGAGAGAAACCAGTGCTGAATTACTGGGGCTACAAGGAAGGCTTTTACTATGCGCCGAAGGCGTCCTACGCGGCCGGGCGGGATGCGGTCACGGAATTCAAAACGCTTGTGAAGGAATGCCACTTAAGAGGCATGGAGCTTCTGATGCAATTTTATTTTCCGCATATGGTCAATGAGTGCGACATCCGTCCCGTTCTGGAATACTGGACTATGGAATATCAGGTGGACGGCTTCCAGATTCTGGCGGATCATATCAATATGGAACTGATTCTGAACGATCCGCTGCTTTCGGACGGAAAGCTGATTTATTATGGCTTTGCGGACTCTAATGGTAACGGAAGAACAGGCGGGCTGTCTTTCAAACGCCTTTGCGCGTTTAACGAGTCTGCCATGAATGTTTACCGGCGCTTTTTGAAGGGCGATGAGCATACGGTAGGGGAGATGATGGATATGATCCGCCGCAATGGCCGTTCTGTCGCCTATATGAACAGCATCGCGGATTACAGCGGCTTTCGTGTCCATGACCTGGTCAGCTACGATTATAAGCACAATGAGGACAACGGCGAGGACAATCGCGACGGCTCCAATTATAATTACAGCTGGAACTGCGGCGAGGAGGGGCCTTCCCGCAAAAAGGCCGTGATTGCCCTCAGAGAAAAACAGAAGAGAAATATTTTCGCCATGCTTGCATTGAGTCAGGGGACACCATATCTGTTTATGGGCGACGAGATGTCCCGGACACAGAAGGGCAATAATAATCCATATAATCAGGACAATGAGACAAGCTGGGTAAACTGGCGCGACTTAAAGAAAAACACTGACTTTTACCAGTTCGTAAAGGATCTGTTTGCTTTCCGCAGAAAGCATCCCATCCTGCATATGGAGCAGCCGTTTACCGGCGCGGATGTGAGGGGACTCGGCTACCCGGATATTTCCTTCCACGGGATGGAGGCATATATGGCTTCTACGGAGCCGGTCAGCAGAGAGTTCGGCGTCCTTTTGTGCGGCGCATACGCACAAAACGAGGCGGGAGAGGCGGACAGCCTGTTGTTTATCGCATTCAACATGCACTGGCGGGATCATGAATGCGCCCTGCCACTCTTGCGAAAGGGGATGAAGTGGCAGATTGCGCTCACGACGCAGCCTGATCCCGATGAGTTAAAGCCCGGGAAAACGCTGACGCTCCCTGCCAGGACGGTCTACGTGTTGGAGGCTGTGAGTGAAAACGGGGACGGGCAGGTAAAGCTGAGTGCGGATGCAGACCGGACTGGTTTTTAAAACGTAACATGGTAAGCTTTATTTCCGGCTCCTTTATGGCGTATGATGACCCGGAATATGCCGCCCACTGACAGAGATGGATTGATATATCAGCACATCACAGTTTGTTTTGCATAAAGTAAAATAAAGACTGTAAAGAGGAACCCCATGGATTGTTACCGGATTTTGCTGTTTTTCCTTCTCGCAAGCTCCTGCGGCTGCGCAAAAAGCTCCTGCGGCACAACATGTTCCTGCAGCTGCACAAGATCCTGCTCCATCGCAGAGCAGGGCTGTACCTGCACGGAATCCGCCGACTGCGGCTGCCAGGTGCCTGACGTCCCCGATATGGTGATCGAATATGGGCAGACGCCGCCGTATTCCTTTCCGCCGTACCCGGTTTTAAGAGAGTGAGCGTTTTTAAGACCTCCCGGCCCTGAAGGGTACGGGAGGCTTGCCTTATGTGTCAGGGTCTCAAATGTAAAAGGTATGTGAGCCGGACAGTTTGCGATTGACGAAAAAAAGACAGAGTGTTAAACTGACAGACAGAAGGAAAATGTGCGGCTAAGTGCAGGCAGGACAGAATTTACTGAAATTTGGGAGAATAAGTCCGGCCAAAACAGGAGGAACTCACATGTCGAATGATAAATACGTTGCATATGTCTCTACCTATACC
>JAJPXG010000145.1:0-2163 GCA_021205565.1 Lachnospiraceae bacterium
GCCACTGCATTCTGCCAGGCGTGGTATCCCGCAAAAAGCAGATGATTCCGGCGATGATGAGCGCGATTCACGAGAATTAAAGAATTAAAATAGAATGACTGGCACGGCAGGCGGGGCATGATTGTACCCTGCCTGCTTATTACAGGGGGAAACAATGGAAAAATGGTTTTTGAAAAATAAAAAGGGTGACAGAGAGGGACTGGTGAGCAAATATGGCATCAGTCCCGTTTTCGCGCAGATTCTCATCAACAGGGATATCCGGGATGTGGAGAAGGCAGGACAGTTTTTGAAGGATGATTCATCCGGCCTGCATGATCCGGCTCTTTTGCCGGATTGTGAGAAGGCCGCAGGTATTCTGCGCACAAAAATCGCGGAACAGAAACGCATCCGGATCATTGGTGACTATGACTGTGACGGAATCTGCGCCACATTTATTTTAAAGAAATGCTTAAGCGAGCTTGGCGCTGATGTGGATGAGCGGCTGCCGCACCGCATTCTGGACGGATACGGGCTGAATATCCGCCTGATCGAGGAGGCTTTGCAGGATGGGGTTGATACGATCTTAACCTGCGACAACGGAATTGCGGCCGCGCAGGAGATTGCTTTTGCGAAGGCGCATGGAATGACGGTGATTGTTACGGATCATCATGAGGTGCCTTTTGCCGAGGAAGAGGGGGTGAAGCGTGAGCTTTTGCCGCCGGCGGATGCGGTGGTGGACATGAAGCGCATCGACAGCCTGTATCCATTTCAGGGAATCTGCGGTGCAGTGACAGCCTGGAAGCTATGCCAGCTTCTGCTGGGCTTAGAACATCCCCTGATTGCGCAGATGACCGTCTATGCGGCGCTGGCAACTGTATGCGATGTGATGGATCTGGTCGATGAAAACCGCGTGATTTTAAAACAGGGGCTGAAAAGAATCAATTCAAAACCGCCTGTCGGTCTGAAGGCGCTTGCCGCTGCCTATGAAATCTATAATAAGAAGATTTCCGCCTATCACCTGGGCTTTTTAACCGGTCCTTGTCTCAATGCGGCAGGGCGTCTTGAGAGTGCGCAAATGGCGCTGGATCTGCTGGACATGGAGGATGAGCAGCAGGCATACGTTTATGCGCACAAACTGAAGGATCTGAACGAACAGCGCAAGGAAATGACCAGAAGCGGAAGCGAGGAGGCCATCCGGGAAATTCAGGCTGCTGCCACAGATGGCAGGCCTGATAAGGTGCTGGTGCAGTATCTTCCTGACTGCCATGAGAGCGTGGCGGGCATTATTGCGGGAAGAGTGCGGGAAGCCTGTCACAGACCCACGATCATTTTCACAAAAGCGCAGGAGGGCGTGAAGGGAAGCGGCCGCTCCATGGAGTGCTACGATATGTTTACGGAGCTGTCTTCATGTAAGGACCTGTTCACGAGATTTGGCGGACATAAGATGGCAGCAGGCATCTCCATGGATTCAGAGGAAAAAATCGCAGAGCTTCGGCGGCGGCTGAATGAGCAGTGTACGTTGACGGAGGAAGATTTCCTGGAAAGAGTGCTGATTGATCTGGCGCTCCCGCTTTCCTCCACCAGCCTTGCCCTTGCCAAAGAGCTGGAAAAAATGGAGCCCTGCGGCGTGGCAAATCCAAGGCCGCTTTTCGCGGAGAAGAATCTCATCCTGACAGGCGCAAGCATTATGGGACAGAAGGGGAATGCCGTCAGACTTATGGTCAAAAGCAGGGACGGCCTGTTGCACCAGGTGGTGTTTTTCGGTGATCTGCAGCCGTTCCATGAATTTCTGGATGGAAAATTCGGGGAAGGTGCCAGTAAGCGGATTTATACGCATACCTGTGCTTATCCGTTCCATATGGTTTATCAACTGCAGGTCAATCGCTATCAGATGCGCGAGAGTCTGCAGATTGTGATGAAATATTTTTGCTGACATGCGAAAAAGGCCCCGAAGGACCTTTTTCTGCATTTCTTATGAGGGGGAGATAGTGAGTTCATCAACTATCTGAAATATAATATAGTCTCAATTTGTGGCGAAACTGTGACTATTCTCTGAATTAAATTTGAAACAAAATAAAAAAATCCGGCAGAAACTGTTTCAATTTTATAAAATATCTCGGGAAAAGGCGGCATGCGAAAAAGGCCCCGAAGGACCTTTTTCTGCATTTCTTATGAGGGGGAGAT
>JAJPXG010000145.1:2173-11180 GCA_021205565.1 Lachnospiraceae bacterium
GAGATAGTGAGTTCATCAACTATCTGAAGTATAATTTAAACCTCAAATGTGGAGAAAGTGTGACAACTCTCTAAAAAACTGATAAAACTAATAAAAAAGCAGGGAATTTATATCAGAAAGCTAAGCCGGCTGCACCTGTATGCCTGGAACGGTATTTTTGGGATCGAATTCGTGATTGAATTCCTGCGGTTTCCATTGAAAAAAAAGGTGGTTCATGTTATTCTATAATTTACTATGGGCTTGATTAAGAAGCAGGAGGCGTTATGATTCTTCATAAAAATCTGAACTTTCTTTTAGAAAGGCTGAAATATTGCGTATTACAGGGCAGCACGGATGTGGAAATCACCGACATTATCAACGATTCACGAAAAGCGGTGGAGGGCTGCCTCTTTTTCTGCATTGTGGGAGCAAATTTTGACGGCCATGATATGGTGGATGATGTGACGGCGAAGGGAGCCAGGGTGCTGATTGTTTCAAGGCCGGTTCAGGCGCCGGAAGGCGTCACGGTGATTCTGGTGGAGGACACGCGCTACGCTATGGCCTTTATTTCTGCAGCCTATTATGATTATCCCGCAGAAAAGTTAAAAGTAATCGGCATCACCGGCACGAAGGGGAAGACCACCACCACCTATCTGGTGAAATCCATCCTGGAGCACGCCGGTTTCAAGGTTGGTCTGATCGGTACGATTGAGATTATTATCGGGGAAACGCACATTCACGCGGACAATACCACGCCGGAATCCTGCTTGGTGCAGTTTTATTTTGCGCAGATGGTGGATGCGGGTCTTGACGCAGTGGTGATGGAGGTTTCCAGCCAGGCGCTGATGCTGCACCGTACGCAGGGGTTTCTCTTTGATTACGGGATTTTCACAAACCTGGAGCCCGATCACATCGGTCCGGGGGAGCATCGGGATTTCGAGGATTATCTGCATTGTAAAAGTCTCTTATTTCAGCAATGCCGTTTAGGAATAGCTAACGGAGATGATGCGCATACGACCAAGGTTATGGAAAACCGGACCTGTAAACTGTTCACCTATGGCTTCGGTGAACAGAATGACCTGCGCGCGAAAAATCTGGAGCTGGTAAAGACGCCCGGACAGCTTGGGGTTGCCTTTGACGTCGAGGGCGTCTATGAAGATCATGTCCGCATTGCCACACCCGGCAAATTCAGCGTCTATAACGCGCTCGCGGCTATCGCTGTCTGCCTGCAGTTTCAGGTATCCAGGGAGGATATCGAGGCGGCTCTTTTGAAAGCGAAGGTCAAGGGGCGCATTGAGATGGTACATGTCTCCGATGAATTTACGCTTCTGATCGATTATGCGCACAACGCCATGGCGATGGAAAGCCTGTATACCACATTGAAGGAGTATCATCCCAACAGGCTGGTAAGCGTCTTCGGCTGCGGCGGGAACCGTTCGAAGCTGCGCCGCTACGAGATGGGGGAGGTCAGCGGCAGACTCACGGACTTTACTATTGTGACCAGTGACAACCCCCGCTTTGAGGAGCCTATGGATATCATTGCGGATATTCGTTCCTCTATTGAGAAAACCGGCGGTGACTTTATCGAGATCTGCGACCGTAAGGAAGCGATCCGTTATGCCATTCATCACGGACAGCCGGGTGATATCATCGTGCTGGCCGGCAAGGGACATGAGGATTATCAGGAAATCAGGGGTGTGAAATATCCCATGGATGAGAGAGTATTGATAGAGGAGATCCTGACAGAAGATCAGGAGGCGCAGATAAAGACGGAATGAGGCTTCCTGGTATATGTGGATTGACGGCGATGTCAGTCCTGGGTATCGGTATCAGGCTTAAAAAGAATACCGGCTTTAGAGGTGTGGTCACAGGATCGTAATGGAGCGGGAGGATAATGGAACTGTACGCGGATATAATTGTGGATATTACACATGAGAAGCTGGATCGTACTTTTCAGTACCGCATCCCGGAAGCACTGCAGGAGGAAATTCGTGTCGGTTCCATGGTCGTGGTGCCGTTCGGCGCTTCCAATAAGGAAATTACAGGTTACTGCATCGGCGTGACGGCCCTTCCTTCTTATGACAAAACAAAGATCAAGGAAATCATTTCCTTAAAGGAGAAGGGTGTGACCGCGCAGGGAAAGCTGATTCAGCTGGCGGATTTTATGAAAAACCGCTATGGCGTCACTATGATCCAGGCATTGAAAACTGTGCTGCCGGTCAAACAGACTGTGGAAGGTCGGGAGAACAGAACTGTCTCAGCCCTGCTGTCGCAGGCGGAACTGTCCGCTCTCCGTGACCGGCTGGAAAAAAAACATCAGTCTGCCAGGGTGCGCCTGGTGACGGCATTGCTTGAAAAGCCGGAGCTTTCCTATGAATATGTCACTAAGAATCTGAAAATCAGTACCGCTACACTGAAATGGCTGCAGGAGGAGGGTGTCGGTACGGTGGAGAGCGTTTCCTTGTTCCACAATCCGGTACAGGGAATTTCTGAGGAAAAAACCTCCTTTACATTGAGCCGGGACCAGCAGTATATTATTGAGGAAATTTCAGAACACAGGCAGAAGTCGGGTCCGGGGAAATATCTGATACACGGCATCACGGGCAGCGGCAAGACAGCGGTATATGTGGAACTGATTGAGCGGATCCTTGCAAGGGGAGAGCAGGCGATTGTCCTGATCCCCGAGATATCCCTGACCTACCAGACGCTGCGCCGCTTTTATACGCGCTTTGGGTCGAAGGTATCTGTGATGAATTCCACCCTTTCCCAGGGGGAAAAATACGACCAGATGAAACGGGCGCAGAATGGTGATATACAGGTCATTATAGGACCCAGATCCGCGTTGTTTACTCCGTTTGAGAAAATCGGCCTGATTGTGATCGATGAGGAACACGAGAGCTCCTATAAATCTGATTTAAGCCCCCGCTATCACGCCAGGGAAGTGGCAGCGGAGCTTGCGAGGCTGCACGGGGCGGATCTGGTGCTGGGCAGCGCCACGCCCTCGATGGAAGCCTATTATGCGGCGCAGCAGGGGGAATACCGTTTATTTGAACTAAAGGAGCGCCTGACCGGCGGCAGTCTGCCGACCACGCAGATTGTGGATCTGAGGGCGGAGTTAAGAGAGGGCAACCGCAGTATTTTCAGCCGGCTTTTACAGGATAGAATTTCAGACCGCCTTCAGAAAAAGGAGCAGACGCTTTTATTTTTAAACAGAAGAGGATATACAAGCTTCGTAAGCTGCCGCAGCTGTGGTCACGTCCTTACCTGCCCGCACTGCAGTGTATCTTTGTCTCTGCACAGGGACGGTCTGCTGCATTGCCACTACTGCGGCTATACGCAGCCGCAGGTATTAAAGTGTCCGAAGTGCGGCTCGGCTCATGTGCTTGGCTTTAAGGCCGGGACGCAGCAGGTGGAGGAGAAGGTGAAGGAGCTGTTCCCGCAGGCGAGAGTTCTGCGCATGGACGGGGACACCACCCGCCATAAAAACAGTCACCAGGCCATTCTGTCCGCCTTTGAACGGCAGGAAGCGGACATTCTGGTGGGTACCCAGAGGATTGTGACGGGCCACGCCTTTCCGAATGTGACGCTGGTGGGCATCATTGCCGCGGATTTATCGCTTTCCGAGCATGATTTCCGCTCCGGGGAGCGCACCTTTCAGCTGCTGACACAGGCGGCAGGCCGGGCTGGGCGGGGCGTAAAACCGGGCGATGTGATTATCCAGACCTACCAGCCGCAGCATTACAGCGTGCAGGCTGCCGCAGCACAGGATTATAAGAGCTTTTATACACAGGAAATGGCGTACAGAAGTCTGCTGCATTATCCTCCCGCCAGCTCTATGATGGCAATCCAGATCTGCGGGAGAGAGGAAAAGGGCACTGCCGAACTTGCACAGGGCATAACCGCTCAGGCGCAGAAGGCGGTCTCAAAGGGCCTGCGTGTGCAGCTGTTAGGCCCCGGTGAGGCAGGCGTTTATAAGTTAAAGGATATCTACCGCCACATACTATACGTGAAGGCAGCGGAACGCCATGAGCTCCTGACCCTCAAAAATATTTTGGAGCAATATAAAGCGCAGACGCGCCCTGCAAATGAAAAAGAATACATACAGTTTGATTTTTTATAAATGACAGACTGCATGAATCCTAAAATACATGAAAAGATAAGCTGAAGGAGAGAGTATAAAATGGCACTTCGCAAAATCAGAGAGATCGGGGATCCGGTCCTTTATAAAATTTCCAAAGAGGTTCCGGCCATGACGCTGCGCAACAAAATGCTGATCGAGGACATGTTTGATACCATGTATGAGGCGGATGGGGTCGGCCTGGCCGCCCCACAGGTGGGAATCCTTAAAAGAATTGTTGTGATTGACTGTACCGGGGAGGATCCGCTGCTTTTGATTAACCCTGTTATTCTGGGAACGGAGGGCGAGCAGACCGGCTCTGAAGGCTGTCTTTCCGTGCCGGGAAAGACCGGCACAGTCACCAGACCGATGCATGTGAAGGTCAGAGCGCAGGATAAAAATATGGAGTGGTTTGAGATGGAAGCGGACGAGCTTTTAGCCAGAGCGATCTGCCATGAGGTGGATCACCTGGACGGACATCTCTACGTGGAGAAGGCGGAGGGACCGCTGCAGGATATTCCGGATGAAGAGGAAGAAGAGGAAGCGTAATCGATGAAAATCGTGTTTATGGGAACGCCGGACTTTGCGGCGCACTGCCTTCAGGTTCTGCTTAACGAGGGCCACGAGGTGACAGCAGTTTACACGCAGCCGGATAAGCCGAAGGGCAGAGGCGGTCAGGTGCAGGCATCCCCGGTGAAGGAGCTGGCACTTCGCTATGGACTCCCGGTATATCAGCCGAAGAGGATCCGGGCAAAGGAATCTGTGGAAGAGCTGAAAAAGCTGCCGGCGGATATCTTCGTGGTGGCCGCCTTCGGACAGATTCTGTCGCAGGAGATTCTGGATATCCCCAGATATGGCTGCATCAATGTCCATGCCTCCTTATTGCCGAAATACCGCGGCGCGGCGCCCATCCAGTGGGCGGTGATCAATGGCGATGAATACAGCGGGGTGACGATTCAGCAGATGAATGCGGGTGTGGACACCGGCGATATTCTGTATACCAGGGAATATCGTCTGAAAGAGGACGAAACCGGCGAGAGCCTGTTTGATGCGCTGACCGATCTTGGCGGCGAGGCGCTGAAGGAGGCGCTGAAGCTTTTAGAACAGGGGAAGCTTCAGCCCGCAGCGCAGGATGAAGCGCAGGCAACCTATGCAGGAAAGCTGTCCAAGGAGATGGGGCTTCTGGATTTTGGAAAATCTGCCGTCGAACTGGAGCGCCTGGTGCGGGGGCTGAATTCCTGGCCGAGCACCTACACATTTATAAATGGAAAACAGCTGAAAATCTGGAAAGCGCAGGCGCTTTCGGATGTGGGGGACGTGCCGGTTCAGCCACAGGAGCGGGCTGATGTAATGGCTGGTACATTGGAAGAGACCGGAACGAATATCACAGCCACACCGGGTACTGTCATCGCATTGGATCGTGAGAGCTTTACTGTAGCCTGCGGCGAGGGTGCCCTGCGTATCCTGGAGGTGCAGCTGGCTGGAAAAAAGCGTATGTCTGTCAGAAATTTTCTATTAGGAAATGCGAATGCCGTACAGGTGGGAAAAAAGATCGGCTGAGCGGATTGCCCAAACAGGAATTTTTCATGTGTTTTTTGACGGAAGGAAAATCAATGACAAACACGGTGAATACCAGAGAGCTTGCAGTAGAGCTTCTGATGTCAGTGGAAAGGGAGGAAGGCTTTTCCAGTGATTTAATCAGAGGCACACTGAATAAATATGATTATCTGGACAGGAGAGAGAAGGCTTTTTTAAAACGCCTGACGGAAGGGTGTATTGAGAAACAGCTTTATCTGGATTTTATTTTAGATCAGTATTCCAATACGCCGGTCAGAAAAATGAAGCCGTTTATCCGCGCACTGTTAAGAAGCGGTGTTTACCAGATTCTATGGATGGATCAGGTGCCGGACCGCGCAGCGATCAATGAAGCGGTAAAGCTGGCCGGCAGGCGTAATTTCAGTAACTTAAAAGGCTTTGTCAACGGGGTTCTGCGCTCTGTCAGCACCGCGAACGCGGAGGGTACTTTGCCGGTTCCGTCAAGGGAAAATCTGACGGAATATCTGTCCGTGACGCATTCTGTTGCGGCTTGGCTTGTGGAGAAGTGGAGACAGGATCTGGGGGATGAAAAGACGGAGCGGATGCTGCTTGCGTTTGAAGAACCGCAGCCGGTGACGATCCGCCTCAGGGAATTTCTGTCTGCGGGGGAGTGTGAGGAGCTTCTGGCCCTGATGCGGGAGCAGGGTGTGGAGATAAGCCAACACCCGTATCTTCCCTATGCGTACCGTTTGACCAATCTGGAGGGCGTGCATCGCCTCCCTGGTTATCAGCAGGGACTTTTTGCGGTACAGGACATCAGCAGCATGCTCTGTGTGGAGGCAGCAGGGATCCGGGAGGGTGATTTTGTCCTGGATGTATGCGCAGCTCCGGGCGGTAAGGCCTGCCTGGCTGCTGACAAGACAGGTCAAAATGGACGGGTGCTGGCCAGAGATGTGTCGGATATCAAGCTTTCTGCAGTGGAGGAAAACGCGGGAAGGCTCCAGATTGACTGGCTGTCCGTACAGCTTTTCAATGCTGCAGAATTCGATGAAACCATGGAGGAAAAGGCAGATGTGGTGCTGGCGGACCTTCCCTGCTCCGGGTTGGGAATCCTTGGCAAAAAACAGGATATCCGCTATCATGTGACGCCTGAGAGCCTTCTGGAGCTGCAGTCGCTGCAGCGCCAGATTCTGGATGTGGCCGTCCGCTATGTGAAACCGGGCGGGACTTTGATTTACAGCACCTGCACGATTGAACCTCTGGAAAATGAGGATAACCGCGATTATGTCATAAAGGAACTTGGGCTTGAGCCGGAGAGTATCGAACCATATCTCCCTGAGGAGCTTTTGCGGGATTCTGCCAAGGACGGCTATATGCAATTGCTTCCGGGGCAGGACGTAAGCGATGGCTTTTTTATCAGTCGTTTCCGGAAACCATTTGCGTAAAAGCAGGATAACGCAGTAAAAAAGCCAGGGCGAAAATTCGCGATGGGCGTTTCACTGCTCTCTCCGGAAATTGAGTAAATAAAATAATTTTCGCAATCCTGGATAACCCAGTAAAAAGCTAAGGCGAAACTTTGCGATGGGCGTTTCGCCGTGCTTTTATACTGCGTTATCCGGAAATTTTGAATTGCTATTATGAAACCTGATCTGAAAAGTTTAAATTTAGAAGAGCTGACCCTTGCACTGGAGGACTTAAACCAGCCCTCCTACCGGGCAAAACAGCTCTACGACTGGATGCACGTCAAGCTTGCCACCTCCTATGACGACATGACCAACATCCCGAAAGCACTGAAGAATCTTCTACAGGAAAATTTCCAGTACACCTCCCTTTGTCAGGAAACAGTGCAGTGTTCGGCCCTGGACGGCACCCGCAAATACCTTTTTTCCCTGGCTGACGGCGAGTGCGTGGAGAGTGTTTTCCTTCCTTATAAACATGGCAACAGCGTCTGCGTCTCCTCCCAGGTGGGCTGCCGCATGGGCTGTAAATTCTGCGCGTCTACACTGGATGGCCTGAAGCGGAATCTGAGAACCGGGGAAATGCTGGACCAGGTTTACGCGATTACCAGGCAGACAGGGGAGCGGGTCAGCAATGTTGTTATCATGGGAACCGGTGAACCGCTGGATAATTATGATAACGTGCTTCGCTTTATCCGTATGCTCTCGGATGAGCATGGCCTGCACATCAGCCAGCGTAATATCACCCTTTCTACCTGTGGCCTCGTACCGCAGATCAGGCAGTTGGCCCAGGAAGACTTACAGATTACACTGGCGCTTTCGCTGCATGCGCCGACGGATGAGAAGAGAAAGCAGCTGATGCCGGTCGCTTATCGCTATTCCTTAAAGGAGGTGCTGGACGCATGCCGGACTTATTTTGAAAAGACGGGCAGGCGGCTGACCTTTGAGTATTCTCTGGTAAGCGGTTCAAACGACACCAAAACGGATGCCATGCAGCTTGTACGGCTCTTAAACGGACTTCCCTGCCATGTGAATCTGATTCCGGTCAATCCGGTCGCGGAGAGAGGCTTAAAGCCATCCGCCCCTGTATCGGTGCATACATTTCAAAAGGTACTTGACCAAAACGGGATAAATGTTACAATCAGAAGAGAAATGGGGCGCGATATTGACGGCGCCTGTGGCCAGCTAAGACACAGACGTTTGGCGGAAACGTCTGCGAACGATAAACAGTGAAAGTGGAACGAAAAGGAGTACCTGATATATGTTGGAGGCCTGCTTTGTTTCTGACATCGGCAGAAAAAGAAAGATCAATCAGGACAGTGTTTTTATCACGGATAAGCCTCTGGGAAATATCCCGAACCTTCTGCTCTTGGCGGATGGAATGGGCGGACACAAGGCGGGTGACTATGCCTCCCGCACAGCCATTGAGATCATTAAAAACGAGATTAACGTTTCTACAGAGACGGATCCGGTGAAGCTTCTGACGCAGGCGATTGAATATGCCAACTTAAAGCTCTATGAAAAGTCCCTGCAGGATGCCAATTACAGCGGCATGGGCACTACCCTGGTGGCGGCATGTTTATCGGGAAGCCAGCTGATCGTGGCAAATGTAGGAGACAGCAGACTGTACCTGATTCGCAAAAATACCATGGTCCAGGTGACCAGGGATCATTCTTATGTGGCGGAAATGCTCCGCAACGGAACGCTCACCCTGGAGCAGGCGAAGAATCATCCGAAGAAAAACTATATCACCCGCGCGGTCGGCGCGTTTGCCAGAACTACCGCGGATTTTTTCTATGTGGATATTCTGCCGACGGATATTATTCTGGTATGCTCCGACGGTCTGACCAATATGCTGGAGGACGGAGAGATTCTTTCGGTGGTTTACCAGGAGAGCTCTCTGCCGCAGGCCTGCTTA
>JAJPXG010000074.1 GCA_021205565.1 Lachnospiraceae bacterium
CGCGCCGTATATCATATTGTCAATAAATGTACCCCTTCCTTTCTCATATTGTTTCTCTTAGTTACTTTGTCAATTTGCTACGCTGCGCAGGATACTCATCTTCCTCCTTTCCCTTCCCGATTTCCGGCCCTCCCGCCGGAGCTCCGGCAGCTGCGCGCCTGCCGGAAATGTAAAATTCTCGTAAATCGAATTTAAAATAATTGTAAAGCATTTTTTCGTCAATTTACCTTTTGATTTGCACCGCACGCGGTGCAAATCCGTAAATATCGACCAATTTTTTCACTTTTTATTATCGTTTTTGGGACATTTTGACAAAGTAACTGCTGTAGCAAGCATGTGATCCGGAAATTCAGGGTTTCCAGGGACTCTTATTTTGACCACTCCGGGTTGGGCGCGAGGAATTTCTCCCTTGCATTCTCAAAGTCATGACATGCCGCGAACTCATCAAAATTGATCAGTTCGATATCATTCTGCTTCACCCAGTCCAAAACCTTAGGCGAAGTCAGGGCGTAAAGCTCCTTGGTGCGAATCACATTGAAGGAAGACATCCTTACCAGCTGCTCATCGCAGTATCCGCAGTGCGTGGAGATCATGCCGTACTCCTTCCCTAAAAGCTCCAGGCGGTCCTCCAGAATCCACGCCTCCACATCTGTTTCCATCTGCATCTCCATGGTGTAGGCGGTCTTTTTGCCCGGAACCGTCTTATACCACCGCTTTCCGTTGCCCGCAAGCGCCGGATGCGCGGAGCCGCCGGGAATAATACCGTACTGATCCGCCACGTCTGCAATGGCCAGGCGGGTCAGGTCGGAACCATAGGAGTGTCCGCTGATGTAGGAGGGTGTTCTGCCGATCAGTTCAATAAAGCGTTTCACCTGATTCTCCGCTTCCAGATAAGCGTCCTCATAGGAGATAGGGGGAAGGCTGTCCTTCATGGTCTGCCGCTCCCGTGAGGTATAAAACCTGCCCTCTTCGTTTACCAGGGTAGGGATGGATGCCGGGTCGGACGCGGGCACACCGGATACATAATTGACCTCCTGCCCGATGGAAACATAAGGGTACTTTTTAATCTCCTGCGCCGCGCGCGCCGCCTCCGGATTGTTGGTGTGCATGGCCACATCCCTTAAGATTCCGTCCCGGATCGCCTTCAGACAGCCGTCTGTCAGGCAGTCCAGCATTCCATAATCCGCCGCTCTTACCAGTAATTTCATTTTGTGTTCCTTTCTTGTTCAAAACCCGGGCGTCCGCTCTTTTTGTCTGTGCGGTGTCCGGTTTCATTTCTGTCATCATGGTCAGTCGTCAGTCCAGACATTCACCATAGTGCGTCAGCAGATACGCAAAAAACTCCGGCCCTCTGCCAAGATTTTTCAATTCCATGTTTTCGTCAAAATCGTGGAGATTGATGGAAATCCCGTCTGAGGAGTAAGGATAGCCGCTGCAGCGGTATACGCAGTCGCACACCGGATAATAATGTCTGGCATCCGTGCCGCCGACGCCGAGGCTCGGAATTACATGGACGCCGGGATACAGCGCCTCATAGGTCTCCTTCACACACTGATAAGCCGGCGTGTCAATCCGTGAGGTCGGACTCGGCGCCTCCCCGCGCACAAGCTCTACTTCTGCCCGGTCGCCGACAATCTGACGCAGCGCGTCAGCCAGGGACTGCGGCGTATCTCCTTCCAGGATTCTGCTGCTTACCTTTAACTCCACCTCGGTCGGCACAGCGTTTTCCGGGAAGGAACGGATGCCCGTTAAAACCATGGTGCTGCGCAGCTTGCCGTTTTCTCTCGGGTTGTGCTCTAAAAGCGCGGTTAATTCAGCCAGGTGGCTGTCCGGATCCGCGAAAATCTGTCTGTTTTCTTCTTTCAGGCAATAGGGAGCCTTGCTTGCAAACTCCAGCTCTGCGCAGTCAGACATGTGCCACGGGAAGGGATTGTTCTGCAGATCCAGGGCAATCTGTCCGGCCTGCGCGATGATGCTCTTCGGTCCGGCGTTCATGGTGTGTCCGCCCTTTCCGTGCACGGTAATTTTATAGGAGCCGCTGCCTTTTTCCGCCAGCTTGACAGAAACCAGACTGTCCGACATGCCCTCTCTTTCTCCCGGGCAGACGCCGGAGCCCTCGTCGATCAGCATCCCGAGGTGTATGCCCCGTTTTAAAAGCTCCTGGCAGATTTCCACCGCGCTGCTGCCGCCGACCTCCTCATCGTAACCGTATCCCAGATACACATCATAATCCGGTACAAAGCCGTCCGCAATCAGCGCCTCAATCGCCTCAAAGTGAGCCAGCATGATACATTTGCAGTCATTCGCGCCGCGTCCCCAGATATGGCCGTCCGCGATCGTTCCCTCATACGGAGGATAAGTCCAGCGGCTCTCATCCCCCGCCGGCACCACATCCTGGTGCGCGATCAGCATAACCGGCTCAAGATTGCTCTTTCCGGTTCCTTTCCAGTGATATAAAAGACCGGCTTTGCCGATGATCTCCCGGCTTAAGGTCTGATGCACCAGCGGAAACGTCTGCTCCATATAAGCGTGAAGCTTCTCAAACTCCTGAAAATCCATTTTCCCATGATCCGCATCGGATACCGTTTGAAAATGGATCATCCCCGCCAGATGTTTCGCACAGGTCAGGGCGTCAAATCTTCTGATTTTCTTCTCCTCCATAGCTACCGCCTTTCTTCTCCATTAATAAAAAATGTCTCATTTCACCCTCATTGTACGGTATTTTTCGCCAGTTTTTCTTTTTCATTTGCACCACCATCGGTGTAAAATCATAAATATCGACTAATTTTCCCCGATATTTATTGACAATTTAGGAACATTTTGCTAAAATAGGGGAATAGGGAGGTGAATGTCATGTTGAATCAAACACAGGAGGAACTGATCAATTATCTGTACACCCACGGAAACACATCAAGTGTACAGCTGGCCGCTTATCTGAAGCTGTCCAAGCGCACTGTCATTTCTTATGTGAAAGAAATCAACGACTCCCTTGTCGGCGGTCTCATCCGTTCCAGCAACAAAGGATACTATCTGGACTACGAGGCGCTCACACGCTTCCGGGAGGCTGTTCCCAGCCTGTCAGTCGACGACCCCGCAAAACGCAATCAGAAGATTGCGAAGGCGCTGTTACATGGCTATCGGGATAAAATCAATATCTACGACACCGCGCACGCCCTTCATTACAGCGAGTCCACGATACGCGCCACGCTCTATAAAATCAAGGAGGAAGTCCGCGGCTACGGGCTGGATCTTGTGCTGCGCGGCAGCACCGCCGCCATCAACGGCTCAGAACATCAGAAAAGGGAATATTACTATTCCCTCTTTCAGAGCGCGCTGGCGCAGAATCTGTATGATTTCACCGCGCTTTATGAAATGCTGCCGGATTACAGTGACAAACGCCTGTATGAGCAGTTCCTCACCTGCGTCCGGAAATATTATAAACAAATCGATGACTATGAGATCGTCACGCTCTTTTACTGTCTGATTCTGGCGACGGACCGCATTGCTCACGCGCATTTCATGGAGCGGGACTTTTACACGGATTTTATCCGGGAGAACGATTATAATCTGGCGAAGGATACGGCAGCGGAAATCAGCCGCATGACAAACGCGCACTACCCGGACACGGAAATTCTGTATCTGGCACAGATGTTCAGCGCCATCAGCATTTTCAGCGGGCCGGCTTCCCGGATCACACCGCAGACGCTTCAGAATTCCCTCTGGCCTGCCTGTTATCAGCTGGTGCAGGAAACCGCGGACAGTATCAGGCACATCTATCAGAGGGACATTCGCGAGAACCCGGAGGACTTCGTTTATTTTGCCCTGCATATCCGTTCCATCATCCGCCGTTCCCGGGCCGCGATCCGGATTACAAACCCTTATCTGTCCTATGTATGGGACGAATATTCCTCCGCCTTAGACTGCGCGGTCTATACCGCGGGCCGGATTCAGGCGCTTTATCCGGAAGCCACCATTTCCAAGGACGACATTGCCTGTCTGGCACTCTGTCTGGGCAACAGCTTCGAGCAGAGTTTTTCCGACGGTGTAAAGCCGCGCGTACTGTTTGTGCTGCCTTCTTATTATCATGTGCACCAGAACCTGTACCAGTATTATTGTGATTTCTTCCGGCATACGGTGCTCGCGGAGCATGTCACGGCGCTGTCCGCCTGCGACCATCTTGATTCCGTCGATGTAATTGTCTCCACGCAGGATCTGACGGGACTGAACGGGAAACGCTTTGTGAAAATCAGACTCATCCGGACACAGTCCGATCTGCGCCAGCTCCAGACGCTTATCAACGAGCTGCATCACGCCAAAATGATTGGAAATCTGCAGCGGCTTCTGAAGGATATGGTGCCTGAAAGCCGGCTCACACGCTGCCCGGAGGGCGTAACGGATATGGAAAGCGCCCTCGATACGCTGATCCGTCCGCTTATAAGCCGCGGAATCGTGTCGGATGATTTCAAAAGTGCCGTTTTGCGCAGAGAAGCTTTCGCCAGCACTACCTAGGGACAGATCGCGCTGCCGCGCGTTCCCGAATACGCCGCGGCAGAAGACGCAATCAGCATCCTGCTCTTTGACACGCCCGTTTCCTGGGGTGATGTCAGTGTCCGCGCCATTATCCTCTTCACCTCCCGCGACGGGCATTATAATACACACTGTCTGCGGATTCTGCGCAGGCTCATCCATGTGCTCAGAAAAAAGGGCGGCCAGAATAAGTTTTTCAGTTGTCAGACCTATGAGGATTTCTGTAAACTGCTTACTTGAACGGCACGCACCGGAAAGTCCCCGCCTTACGGCGGGGACTTTCTCAATAACCTGCTATGCTTTTATTTTCCCCGGCCAGAACGGCGCCGCGTCTTCTGATCTGACTGCGCTCAGTGCAGTCGGTCCGGATGATAACCGAACCTCCACCCGCGATGCTCCACAGACACCATGGCGCCCGGGCCGCCCAGGCCCTTCATGCCGGGCTTCGGCGCATCCTCCGGATGCGGGTGCTGACAGTCATAGATAATGGGTTCCCCCTCTTTTCGCTCCTCATGCTGTGGATGCGGCCTGTTTCTCTGCACGGCAGGCTGTGCTTTTCCGTCCAGGATCAGCCCGGCAGCCTCATAGAAAATTTCCACCGTTTCGCCCGGCAGCATGTCAGGCCCGCCGCAGAGCGTATCAAATTCCTCTCTGTGCGCCATCAGCTTCCCCATGTCAGCACGTAGCTTCTCCACTGTGGCGGAAATGTTTTTTCCTCCCGGCATCAGCTCGTCTCCCGTGAACAGGAAACGCCCCTTCCGGTCCAGGATTGCGATGCCTCCGGCCGTGTGGTCTCCGATTTTGAAAATCTCAAGCTCCCGTCCCTTTAATGGAATAACGGAATTGTCACCTACGATTTCCACACCATAGTCCCGCGGAAACACAACTCCCGCGAAGCTGGGATAGGGAATGGCAGCCTTATCCACGTCCTCCTGTGCCATATAAACTGTGTCAAAATAACAGTTATTGGCGCTATGGTCGAAATGATAATGTGTGTTGATACATTTCGTGACAGGCTTGCCGCAGAGCTGTTCTAAAAATTCTCTTAAATTTCCCGCGCCGTATCCGGTGTCAATCGAAATGCCCTCCTCATCACCCGCCACCAGATAGTGATAGTCGCCGGAGCTCATAATCTGCCAGGTGTCCTCCCCGATCTTTTTCACTTCATAATAAGGCTCATCCATCGGCGTCAGTGTCCCGTCCTTATGGCGGATCAGGACGTCGTGCTTTGCTGAAAAATCAACAGTTCCTTTCATTATTTAATACCTCTTTTCTGTCAGATCTCATTTATAAATCATGCAGCCTCCCCGCATACGGCACGCCAGATCGCCGCTTATCTTTTTGCTGTTTCGAAGTTGATTTTACAGAAATATTCCTATAAAATCATCTTATAATAAAAGCGGCAAAGGGGTATGATTCTATAAAATACTTCGTAAAAAGTATATTCGCAATCCATAC
This sequence comes from Lachnospiraceae bacterium, assembly GCA_021205565.1. Classification (GTDB taxonomy): domain Bacteria; phylum Bacillota; class Clostridia; order Lachnospirales; family Lachnospiraceae; genus RGIG6307. Next base: position 5,986 of record JAJPXG010000074.1, read on the forward strand.
CCCAGCCGGAAAGGAAGCATTTTATGAACAAATATGCAAAATACTCCCGCGAAGCGCGGGAAAACGGCAAAGGTGAGGAAGCTTTCGCCATGATTACGCCCAAAGCCGAGGCCGGTGATAAGGACGCCATGGAAATGCTCTGCGACACCTATTACTACGGCAACTGGGGCGTCAAAGACTACGACAAATCCCTGTACTGGGGCGAAAAGGCCGTCGCCGCCGGCAGTGTCCGCGCCAAAGAAATTCTGGGCATCCAGTATCTGAACGGCTGCGGCGTTGCCGCCGATCCCGATAAAGCTGTCCGTCTGCTGCGTGAGGCCATCGAAGGCGGCTGCATGAAGGCCGGACGCTTTGTGGGCCTGTACTGGCTAAAGGGTCTTGGCGGGACTGTCAATGAAACCGAGGCCGTAACCTGGTTTCGGCTGGCGGCCGAGCGCGGCGACGTCACAAGCCAGTATTACCTCGGAGAATGCTATGAAAACGGCACCGGCTGCGAAAAGGATTTGAAAGAAGCCATCCGCTGGTACCGCCTGGCAGCGCGCCGCAAGGACCACATCGGGCAGCCGGCCATCGATGCGCTTACCCGTCTGGGCGTTTCGTGTGAGTGAAGCTTTTCCCACATGCAGCCCGGACAAACCGGGCTGTTTTGTTTTTATTGATCCAGCCTCTGCGCAAACAGCCACTCCTTCACCGTATCCAGCTGATAGGCCGCAGGCCAGGTATTCATGTGATTTGACACCGGGCTTTTGAAAACGCCCTCCGGCACCACGGACTGGTCCGTAAAGGTTCCATAGATCACCGGCGCGCCGCTCTCCTTCGCAATCCGGCAGGCTTCCTCCTGCCCGGCAAGCGGCCAGCGCGCGTTAAGTGTGAAACGGTAAACGCTCGTTTCTTCCTTTTCAAGCACCTCCGCAATGCTGTTCATGCCCGGATATGCTCTCGCATCCCCGTCCGAATTCAGCATCCATATTTTCTGCCCTTTCAGGGCCGCCGCAGTGGAAAGCTCTCCCCACTGTCCGCCCACTAAAAGGGAGGCCGCGAACAGATCCGGATCGCAGATATTCATGCCGAAGCCCAGAATGCAGCCCATCGACTGTCCGGTATTATAGAGCCGTCCGCGATCCACCGGAAAAGCTTCACAGACTTCATCCAGAATTTCCTTCATCTTTTCATGCATGGTTCCCATTCCGGCGACCCCCTGGTCACTCCTCGCGGAATAGTGCTCCGGGATCTGCGGCGCCAGCACGAAGCAGGGATGCTTTTTCTGGAATGTGGGCGCGGCAAAGCTCATCGCGCCGTTTCCCTGTGTCAGTACAATCAGCGGATCATCCCCTTTCACCGACGCGTCCGGCACAAAAAAGACGAGCGGATAGGTTTTACCGGCTTCCATCTTCTGCGGGATAAAAAGATTATACGCAATATCTCCATGCCAAAAGACCTGAAATGCTTCAACGCCCTGTGTCACGCCTTCTCTGGACGCAACCCACTCGTCCACAGCCGGGATTTCTTCCCCATCTGCTTTTTTCAGGGCCTGAAGCTGTTTCACCGCGACGCGGTTCTCACTCATCACAACCCTGGAACGGGATCTTTGCGGGCCGCCCTTCTGGGGATTTGCGGGGCCTGACAAACCTGCCCCTTTCTGCCCGTCTGATTTTGGGTCGGGGCCTCCTGCCTGCGCAGACTTTGCTTCCTGCCCCTTCCCGGATCCCGGCCAGATCATGGGGGTCGTGTCCATCCCGGCGGTCACCCTTCTGCCCGTCTCTCCCACTGTCTGCATCAGAGGCGCGTCGGCGTCAGCCAGGTTCAGTTCCAGAATCACATATCTGCCGTCACGGCCGGACTCTGCTTTCTCAGGTTCCGTATTGGCATATGCCCGGATAATATTGCGGTTCTCCACACCAAACTGCTCCGGCTTAAGCGATGCATTATCCATTATGCAATCATAGGTCAGAATCGCGGCGGATATTCTGTGCCCATGGGGCAGAGCCTCCGCCAGGGAGCATATCTTTACGATATGTCCCGCTTCATAAACAGCCATTTTTATTTTCCTCCATTTCTTCCGCTTCAGGCGGTAATCGATCAGTCATATTTCACGTTCATCATACAAAATAAACTCCTTCTTTGTCAATTCTGATCCAAAAAAGGGATGAGCTTCCGCCCATCCCTCCGATGCCTTAAAACATAATTTACAGCAATCCGCTCATCACCACATTCCCATGCAGATGGTCATATAGCCGTCGCCATAGGGAAGCATGGTATCCAGGTAAGTCGACGGATCACCATAGTCGGGACCCCAGCCGTTGCTGTATGTGATATCATAGTTCATCAGGTAGCCATAGTCATTGTAATAGCTGCTTGCAAGATACTGATCATTACTGTCGGAGTCGATGGTATTGATAATCACAAGGCCGCCGAAGATATTCTCAAGCGTCTCCTTATAAACCTCAGCGGACTGTCTGGAGGTATCCGCATAGGTTGCTCTCGGAACATCGACATAAATCGGATTGTCCACGGATACCTCATAGCCGATAGATGCCAGCTCTTCGATTGCCTTATCCAGGTACTCTACCGCGTTGTCCGGATTGTAGAAGCCGTCAAAGCCGTCGCCGGTATTGTTCTGCGCATCCCAGACCTGGATCGGATAGCCGTCCGCGTCAATCTGCGCCTGCACAATCTCCCCATAGTAGGTGCCGGACGGGAAGGTCGTCGCCGTACCGTTGATATCCACGGTCACCTCCTCGGTGGTAATCACGAAGTCAGCGGGTGTGTAGGTATTGCGGATGGTGATATATTTCAACTCATCGCCTACGGACACGGAATTATATGTCGCGCGGTCATACGCGAAGGCGATGGCCAGGCGGAAGTTCTGGCTCTGCAGGGCCGCGTGTGTTAATGCCTCCTGCTCCACAGTCTTCGGGGAAGCCATGGTGCCGTCCTCGTTCGCATAGGCCTGCCTGTTCAGGTTCATAAAGCCCATGTAAGAGGTGTTGCCCGCGTAGGAAATCACGGCATAGTCATCAAAGATGCCGTCCGCGATCGCCAGCTCTTTACGGGCGGTATTCAGACTGCAGTAAGAAAGCAGGCCGTTCTGATAATCCGTATAAACCTTGGTGTCATCCGTTCCGTCGTTATATAAAAACTCGATATTGGTCACGGACTGGTTTTCCGCATTCCAGTAGGCCGGGTTCGCCGTATAGGTGATGGAGTTTTTGTCCGTGCAGTTGGTGCAGATGAATGCGCCGATGTAGGCGATGTGATCCTGGTCGGTACCGTATAGGTAACTGGAGGACGCGATCGCAGTCTGATAATTTTCCAGACCGAACACGCCGCCCTGGGACTGATAATAGTCTCTGCTCATGGGCATGTAGGCGGAGTAGCCTAACATGGTCAGGAAATAAGAGCAGGGCTCAACCAGGGTATACTGCAGTGTGTAGTCGTCAATCGCCTTTACACCAACGGTGTCGAAATCAGCGGTCTCACCATAGATATAGGCCTCGGCGCCCTCGATATAAAGTCCCATGGACTGCAGGCCGCCCTGGGTATCAATCATGTGCTGGAAACCGGCCACAAAGTCGTCAGCCTTCAGGGTCGCAACTGTTCTGCCCTGGGAGTCGACCCAGTCCACGCCCTCGCGTATGGTGAAGGTGTAGGTCAGGCCGTCGTCGGAAACCTCATAACCGGTAGCCAGCGCCGGCTGCTGGTATCCTTCGGAGTCATACTGCAGCAGGCCCTCAAGAGTGTGGGCTACATAGCTGCCGACAGAGCTCTTGGAGCTTGCCAGGGTGTCCCATGTGGTGGGAACAGTGGAAAAGGTGTAGGTATAGGTGTCACTGAACGTGTATCCCTGTGCCGCGAGATAAGCCTCAGCCTCCTCACGATAAGTGCCGGTGCCGCGCAGCTCATTCCACAGAGTTCTCAGATAATTATAATCATCCGCCAGGATGGTCTCATTGGTATACAGTGCTCTCCATTGTCTGCCGCCGTCAGAGCCCCAGCCGGCATAATTGCCGCAGCGGTATGCCTGCTTGTACAGATAATAACCGCCGCCTGATGTGTTGTAGCAGCTCCCTACGCCGGATTCGGCCAGCTTCGCCTCCGCGAGAGCCATCATCGCGTAACGCTCGGACACGCTTAAGCTGGTGTCCAGGGACGCCTGATAGGTGTCATAGAATTCGCCGAGGGCCTGCATGTAAACGGCCTCGTCATTGTCACTGCTCGCTTCCAGGACTTCAAGCAGCGCTTCTGTGGTCTCCGTTGTCTCTTCTGTTTCAGTAATCTCCTCTGTTTCAGCGGTGTCTTCCGAAGAGGAGGAAGTCTCTTCCTCAAGCTCCGCGTCGCCTGTGGCCGCGCTGCTGCAGGCCGCCAGAAGTCCTGCAGATCCGGCTGCTACGCCTCCGACCAGCATGCCCTTCATGAAATCTCTACGAGTGATACTTTTCATCATAATAGCTCCTCCTTTGATTATGCGAATATCACTGCTTTAACGCTTTATCACAGTAAATTATCAGGAAAATAAAATTACTGAGCAAAACCGCAGTCCTTTCTGCACTTTGCTCAGCCCAAGCCATGTAATTTACCCCGTAATCCGACAAGAAACAGATGATATTCACTTTCATAGCCGTAAAACCGTATCTGTATACCGCAGCTGAAGTCTGTACCATACAGCGATTGTATGATTGTATACAATGATACATTTGGCTATCTTGAGCGATATTTTAGCACAATTGATTTCATCTGTCAACACTGATTTTTAATAAATAAGTTATGTTTTTTTAATAATCAAATGATACAAGGGACAAAAGAGTATGATGCCATGTGTACACAAATAAAGAGGGATGAGCTTTCCGCCCATCCCTCAGATGTCTCAAAAAAATGCTTTACAGCAATCCGGTAATCACCACAGTCCCAGGTTGATGGTCATATAGCCGTCGCCATAAGGAAGC
>JAJPXG010000048.1:0-11466 GCA_021205565.1 Lachnospiraceae bacterium
CATATTGCAAAAAGGGAAATTCAATTTACCCTTCTGTCGCTTTAATCATAAAATAATAAGTACTTCCAATTTTACGGATGGAAGCTCCCTCAAAGAAGCCATGGCCCTCCATAAACTGCCCATCCCTTGGCGGGATACACATTCTACATTCCATGGATGTTCCCTTCAAGGATGCCGGGAAAATCGGCTTAGGCGGATTTAAGATGGTCACCATATCCGGCTCCAAAATGCAGTGAACGGCACCCATAACGCCTTTTTTTACGTCTTTCAGGCTCTTTTTGAACATGGATGCCTGAACAATGTGCATAGTAGGCTGCGAACTTTTCGGCAGGCTTTCAAATGGGTATCGGGCACCATAGTACAGCCGAATCACGCCATCATCGTTGATGACTGCCGGATCAAAGGGCACAAAATCCATGCAAGGCCGCCCATCCGGGTAATGGACATGGTTCAGAAACTCATATTTTCCATCCGGAGTATTGCAAACCGCCACTCCAATAGGGCCATGATATCCTCCCTGCCCCTTTTCTCCACTGAGGCAATAGTAAAGGTAGAATCTCCCATCAGGCCCCTGACATACATCCGGTGCATAAAGATAGGGACGGTTGGTTTCTATTGAGAGCGGGTCCTGACTGGCGGAAAAATTGATGCCCTTGCTGCTCCAGTTTCCTAAATCATCCACTGGTGCAGACCAGAATTCGTAGCCAAGCATACAATATGTATCCCCACCCTCTTTGTCATGAGAGCCGAAAATATAAACCCGGTCGCCAAATACATGGGGTTCCCCGTCAGGAATGTAAACGCCAAGGGGAAGATATGGATTCATTGCTTGTTTTTTCATTCTTTCTGATTCCTCCTTGCAGCGATCTCCTCCTGCTCCTTTACCACATTTTTTTCTGCCTGGAATTTCCACAGCAGCAGGAAAATGACAACGGAAGTAATCACCTCCACCCCGACAAAGCAGAAAGTAATCATGTTCTGAGTGGCACTGCCCTGTGTGAAACCGGTGGTTACGCCGGTTACCGCGTCATAAACAGGCGCGGTATACCCGGTCCGCGACAGCAGGAAGTTGAACAGACCGCTCACCAGGCCTGTGGTACAGGTCATGATAATGGTCTGCATGGAGGCGGAAAACCCGTCGCAGCGAAAATCATACCTCCACTCGATATGATCCAGCACATCCGCAAAAAGGGCGCTCATCACATAGGCACAGGGCAGGCCGCCAAGGTTTTTGAGAAACTGACGCACCAGAACAACGACCATATTTTTCGGTGATAAAAGGCAGATCGCGCTGCCGATCCCATACAGTACAAAGCCGGCCATTGTCACATTCCGCTTTCCGAATTTTCTGGCGAGAGGCCAGACGGCAAAAATACCAATTCCCATGGGGATGCCACCGATGACAGAAACCAAAGTCTGCGTGATCCCGTCATTGTAGGTGCCCAGCACATAGTTGCAGTAATACACAAGCGCAATATTTTTGAGCTGCGCGCCGAAATTATAGAGGAAAAAGAATGCCATAAAAATCAGCCAGGAGGGATCCTTAAATACTGCCTTCATCTGCTGTTTCATCGGGATGTCAGCGGCATTATTTTCAGCGGTTTCTTCCGTAATACGCTCCCGGGTGAAGTAATATTCCACAAGCGTCAGCGGCAGGACCAGGATGGCGAGCACACTCATAAACTGAAGCCACGCGGCCTGGTTGGCGCCCAGCGCCGGCATCACGATCATGGGGAAAATCAGTGCCACAATAATTCCGGACATCATCACCGAGGAAACATTGTTAAACACGGACAGGGAACCCCGCTGTTTGACGTCTCTGGTGGAGAGCGGCACCATCAGGTTATGGCTCATATTGTAAATCGTGTAAGCAAAGGAATAGAACAGATTATAAGAGAGCATGACCCAGATCACCTGCACATTCTGGCTCGCTCTGGGAACCGCAAAAAGCAGGATCCCCGAAATCGTCATGAGCGGTGCTGCCAGAAGCAGCCAGGGACGTGCTTTCCCCTGTGCGGTGCGGGTTCGCTCGATCACCTGCCCCATGGTGAAATTGGTGATTGCGTCAATGATTTTGGAAATAATCGGGAAAATTGTCAGAAACGCGCCTCCCCAGACGGATGTCAGATTCAGCACATCAGTGTAAAATACATTTAAGTAGCTCGCCAGAACAGCGTTTAAAAGCAGCGCTCCGCTGGGGCCAAGCAAATAGCCCAGCCATCGTTCTTTTCCTGTTACATCTTTACTGCTGATCCGGCTTTGAAACATCCGGCCGCTCAGTCTCTTCTGCCTTTCCATAAAATAGCCCATCCTTTCTTTCCGGTTTGTGTTGCTTTATAGGTTTTATTGTAATGTATTCGGAAAGATATTTGTTGCGATATTGTCTGGTTTATTGTAAAATATGAAATAAATTTTACGAAGGAGAAGCGGAATGATCGATTACGAATACATGGCTCTGTCACTGGCTAATCTGTCCGGCATTCCGGTGCGGCTTTATCGGGATGGCAAATTTGCCGGACTTTTTCACAGCAGCAAATTCAGGCCGGATCTGGCCATTTCAGAGGAAGCCAGCATTTTCAGAAATCCCGCCAACGTCAGCTATTACATGACAGAGGAATTTCTTTTTTACGGTTTATTCCGGGTAAAGGAGGAACCGGTATGTCTGGTACTTGGCCCGGTTGCTCAGGTTCCGATCAGCAGCGCGTCCGCAAGGAAAATCCTGCTTTCCATCGGTGAGTCTCCCTCCAGAGCCGCTGAATTGCAGAACTACCTGCGCTCCATCCCTGGCTATTCTCTCAGAAACTTTTTACAGATTCTCTGCACGTTTGATTATTTTCTGAATGAGGAAAAATTATCTGTCGGAGATATTCTGACAAATGAATCAGTGCCGTCTGAACCGACACTGGTGACGGAAGCGGGCACATCGACAGAGGATATTCCGTCCGGGCATAATACCTATGACCTGGAACAGACCATGCTTTCCTGTATTGAGCATGGCAGGCCGGAAGAACTGAAAAAATATTATCAGACGCCCGCCACAGGCCAGGCAGGAAAAATGGCGCAGGATACCCTGCGCCAGCAGAAAAACCTCGTTATTGTAACCGCAACGCTGGCCAGCCGGGCAGCCATCCGCGGCGGTCTGGATGCGGAAAGTGCTTTTGCTTTGAGCGATTTATATATTCAGGAAGCGGAGCTTATGAATCAATATGAAGGGCTGGTCAGACTGCCGGTCCGCATGACCATGGAATACGCCCGCCGTGTTGCTGCCCTGCAGTGCTGGGACAGTAATCGCAAGCTGATCCGGGATGCCAGACAGTACATTCTGGAGCATATCAACGAAAAAATCACGACCGGGCAGCTTGCCGATGCTCTTCACAAAAACCGCACTTATTTATGCACCTGTTTCAAGGAAGAAACAGGGCAGACAGTCAACGCCTATATTACCCGCATCAAAATCGACGAGGCAAAGCGCCTGTTAAAGGTATCCCAGAAATCCCTGCAGGAAATCGCGGAGTATCTTGGCTATTCCTCACAGAGTTATTTCCAGAATGTATTCAGAAAAACAGAGGGAATCACGCCGCTTCAATACCGGCTCTCACAGCAGTGATCAGAAAACAGATCTGCTTTCAGATATGTGTGGCTATCAGTACCAGCCTGCCGGCGCTGTATTTTTCAATGCAGACCGCCACATTCCGCCGGTTTTCCTCATCCAGGCCGGTGAATGGCTCGTCGAGAATCAGAATGTCCGCAGGCAGAGCCAGTGCTCTGGCCAGTGCGACTCGCCTGCACATGCCGCCGGAGAGCTCAGTGCAGGGCTTCTTTAAGTCTTCCTCCGGAAGCAGGTCCCGTAAAAATTCCGCTGCCTTTTCTCTGCTGCCGGTCACCATGGAAACGTTGGTCAGGGCGTCATAATCCATGCAGAGGCGGTTCTCCTGAAAAAGCATGGTCAGGCTGCTGCCGTGCAGGTCGATTTGTCCTGCGTCCGCAGGCTCTAATCCCGCGATCAGGCGAAACAGGGTGGTTTTGCCGCCGCCGGAGGGCCAGGTAAAGCGGATGGTCTCGCCAGCAGTATAGGATGCTGAGAAGTCTCTTAAGACTTCGTTGGCGCCATATGATTTGTAAATGTGTGTCAGTGTTAAGATAGTTCCTTGATGATCCTCTGACGTCCTGTCAACGTCATGATCTCCGTCAAATTCCGGCTCAATATTACATTCCTGCGACTCTTTTTCTGCCCCAGCATTCGCGGCTGTCTTATAGCTCCTCAGATTTCGTCCGCCCACTTTTCGCTTTGCATACTCTCCCGGTGTCCGCAGCGCTTTTCTTTCCTTCACTGATTTACACTGCGGCTCCCACGTCATAAACACATCCCACAGCTTTAACAGTGCCTTTTCACACAGAATGCTGATCAGGATAATCACCGCGCTCCAGGCCAGGATTCCCGCCGTGTCCAGCGTGATCTTCGCCATGTACAGGCCTTCGCCGATGGAGAAATCCGGGGTGCCGATGACCTCCGCGGCCACGCCGGACTTCCAGCTCATGCCCACCGCGATTCGAAAGCCTGCGGTGAGGAAAGGATTCAGGGCCGGCCGATAAATGTAAAAACACCTATTCCACAGGGGAACGCGCAGCACCTTCGCCATCTCTAAAAGCTCCCTGTCCGCGCTCTTTAAGCCCTGGAGCGTACTGATATAAATCTGCGGCAGCACCACACAGAAGCTGATGGCCACCGCCAGGACCTGCGAATGCCACCAGATCAGAAAAAGCACGACAAAGGACGCCACCGGCACCGCCTTGATCAGCGTCATGAAGGGGCTGAAAATCTCCTCCAGAATCTGAAACCGTATGCTTAACACCGCCAGCAGAAAGCCGACAGAAAAGCCCAGCAAAAATCCCGCCCCAATGCGCAAAAAGGAAAACCAGATGGTTTTCCAGAAAGCGAAGGTGACAACCCTCTCAAGAAGGGCGGTCATGGTTGTGACCGGCCCCACTAAGAGGATCTGGTTATCCACCCACAGGCTTAAAAGCTGCCAGACAAGGAGCCAGCCCAGGATAATGAAGGTTTTTCGGATGACTTTCTTTACAGAATCAGACATAATTTTACTCAGCTGTGTATCATACTCGTACGCCCCTCCGGGCACTAACTTTACAATGCTAAAATCATTCAGCAGAAGGGATAAAATAAAAATCCTCCCCCGGCAGCGCACCGCCCACCATATCCGGGCTCTGCGAATAAAGCACCTCGAGATAGCCGGAAAGCTTCTCCTGCATCTCCTCCCCGTCAATGTACACAATATTGCATTCCGGGATGGCTTTCTCCGCTATCGCGGCGCTGCCGACAATGCCCGCCTCTGCTACCAGCTCCGCAGTGTGTGCCACATCACTCAATGCCTCTTCTGCACTCGCCTTGCGCTCCGCCATGAAATTCAACACAGCCTCTTCATGCTCCTCTAAAAACTCGGTGCGTACGATGGTAACGCCGGTCACCAGGGCATTGTTCGTCCCCTGCTCTTCCTGCAGCGTATTCCAGGCCTCATTGATATCTACAGCCACCACCAGAGCTTCATTCTGATTGCAGGCAACGGTTACAAAGGGCTGGGGCAACAAGCCGATAGCCGTGGAATCCTCGGCCAAAATCGCTGCCACCTCGGAAGACTCCGATTTATATTCCAGCGTACAGTCTGTCACACCATAACCCGCCAGCAGATACTGCAGCGCGTAATCCGGCGTGGTGCCCTTGCTGGGCAGATATACGGTTCTGCCGCTTAAGTCCTCGATACTGGTCACACTCTCATCGCCTGTCACCAGGTAAAGCACACTCAGTGTGTTGATGTCCAGCACCGTAACGCCGCCCTCCGTTTTATTGTACAGGGTACTGGCCGCGTTGGCAGGGATCAGAATGATATCCAGCTCTCCCTTGACCAGGGCCGTGGTCAGCTCGTCCGCCGCGGTGGCAATGGTAAATTCATAATTGCCGGCCGCTTCCCCGTTCTCGGAATCCTCCATCAGCTGCACCAGGCCAATTGTGGTCGGACCGGACAGGGAACCGATACGAATCAGAGTGTCATCTGTCTCAGCTTCTGTCTCCACGGTCTCCTGCATCGTGGTCTGTGTGCTGCTGTCGCAGCCGCTCAATAAGCCGCATACCATCACCATACTGCACATCAGTGCCAGTAGTTTCTTTTTCATAATCTCCTCCGTCATTCATTTCATATAAAAGGTTCCGGCAGACAAGTGCAGCGTCCGCCGGAACCATTTTACTATATCCTCGTTCGGATTGCTATATGAACTTTGTTCATGGATGTACTATATTTCGTACATTACGGACTCTCAATATTTCTGCGGCATCTCCCACGCATGGTGATCCGTATGCAAGAGCTGGTGCGCCTTATGTCCGTTCGGCTCGCCGAAGAAGTTCTCATACAGCTTCTGCACGTCCTGATTCTCATGGGAGAAGCGGGTGGGTGCGTTTTTATCAAGGCTGCGCAGTGTCCCGCCGCGTTCCACCGCCAGCTCCTCACCGTCGTGGATCGGCTGTCCGCCGCCGCCCGCGCAGCCGCCCGGGCAGGCCATGATTTCCACAAAATCATAGTGCACATCGCCGCGTTTAAGCGCCTCGATCAGCTTCCTGGTATTACCTAAGCCGCTGGTCACCGCCGTCTTAATCTCCAGACCCTTGATATGATAAACCGCCTCGGTCCAGCCGCGCTGATAAACCGCTGGTCTGGTTTCCTTGAAAATACTGATGTCCGGGTTCTCCCCAACCAGCAGATAATACGCGCTGCGCAGCGCCGCCTCCATCACGCCGCCGGTGGTGCCGAAAATCACGCCCGCGCCGGTGCCGTCCTGCATCAGCTGGTCACACTCCACATCTTTCAGACTCTTCGGATCGATATGCGCCGTGTGAATCATACGGTTCAGCTCTCTGGTCGTTAAGGAAATATCCACATCATGTCCCTGATATTCCTCATAGAAAAGCTCCATATTGACCTCGCCCTTTTTGGCCGTGCAGGGCATAATGGAAACCGTCACCATATCCTGAGGTGCGACGCCAATCTGTTCAGCAAAGAAGGTCTTCATTACCGCGCCGAACATCTGCTGCGGAGACTTCGCGCTGGAGAGCCTGTCCGTCAGCTCCGGATACTGGGACTTGATGAAACGAACCCAGCCCGGACAGCAGGAGGTAAACATGGGCATCTGCGTCGTATCTCCTTTGGAAAAGCGGTCAATAAACTCCGTCCCCTCCTCCATGATCGTCAGATCCGCGGTAAATACCGTATCAAAAACATAGTCAAAGCCGATCCGGCGAAGTGCGTCCGTGATCCTGCCGATGGTCGCTTCCTCTCTGGAAAGCCCCAGCTCCTCGCCCCAGGCCGCGCGCACCGCCGGCGCCACCTGCACCACGGTAATCTTACGCTTGTCGCCGATGGCGTCCCAGACACGATCCGTATCGTCACGCTCGCGCAGCGCGCCGACAGGACAGTGCGTAATGCACTGACCGCAGAGGGTACACTCGGTATCCTCAATTTTGCGGTTGCCGCGCACGGTCACACTCAATCTGTCGGAGGTTCCGTTGGTATCCCAGATGCGGATGCCCTGCACCTTGTCGCAGATCTCCACGCAGCGCATGCACTTGATACACTTGCTGTTGTCCCGGATCAGCGGGAATTTGCGGTTCCAGTCGGATTTCTCAATATGCTTCTCAAAGGGCACGTCCAGGACGTTTAATTCCTTCGCGGTGCTCTGCAGAGAGCAGTTCTCATTGCGGATACAGAAGGCGCAGTTCGTCTCGTGCTGGCTTAAGAGCATCTGCACGTTCTTTTTGCGGTTCTTGATGACCTTGGGGCTGTTGGTGGAAATGACCATGCCCTCCTCCACCACGTTATTGCAGGAGGCCACCAGCTTTTCCTTGCCCTCGATCTCCACCACACAGACGCGGCAGGAGCCGAGCTCATTCAAATCCTTTAAATAACACAGGGTGGGAATCCGAATTCCCGCCTGCTTGGCTGCTTCTAAAATGGTGGTTCCCTCGGGAACAGACACCTGTATTTTATCGATTGAAAGGTTTACCATACGTTTGTCCGCCCTCCTTTGAATGCTCCGTAGCCGAAGTGGTCACAGCGCAGGCAGCGGCCCGCCTCCTGCGAACACTCCTTTTTCGTCATCGGGATCTCCACACCGTCGAAATCACACCTGCGTTCGCAGGCCTCTCTCTCGTTGATATTGACTCTTCCGCAGGGGGTGCGGTCATCAATATTCGGAATCGGGATATCCACATCACAGGAAATGGGATGGTGATAGCCTAAATATGTATCAATACTGGCAGCTGCCACCTTGGCAGCGCCCACGGCCTTAATCACGGTCGCCGGGCCGGAAGAACAGTCACCCGCGGTAAAGACGCCCGGCATACCCTTGACCGCCGCGGTTTTGTCCGCCTGAAAACGTCCTCTGGAAACAGGCGCGCCCGCCGCCTCAAAATGCTGATACTCAATATCCTGGCCAATCGCCACGATCACCGTCTGACAGGGAATCAGAACATCCTCCTCGCCTGTGGGCTTTACGCTGGCTCTGCCGCCCTTGATCGTGCTGATCATCTGCGGTCTCGCCCAGAGGCCGTATGCCCTTCCTTCCTCATTGACAGCAATCTTCACCGGAGCCATCAGCGTGCGCATCTCCACGCCCTCCGCCATGGCGCCCTCAATTTCGGCGGGCAGAGCGGTCATATCCGCCACTCTGCGGCGGTATACGATGGAAACCTTTTTCGCTCCCAGGCGAACGGCGGTACGGACCGCGTCCATGGAAACATTGCCGCCCCCTACCACAACAACCTCCTGGCCGGTCAGATCCACAGGAGTGCCCATGCCTACGCCGCGCAGAAGCTTCACCGCGGAAATCACGCCCTCGGCATCCTCCCCCTCGACCTCCAGCTTTTTATCCGTGCTGGCGCCGATGGTAATGAGTACAGCGTCATACTGCTTTCTCAGTTCATCCATGGTGATGTCTTCGCCGATTCTGGTATTGTAAATAACCTCCACGCCGGTCTTTAAAATCGCCGCGATATCCTGATCCAGTCTGTCCTTGGGCAGGCGGTAGTTGGGAATGCCATAGCGCAGCATGCCGCCCAGCTTCGGCAGCATCTCATATACAGTCGTCTGGTGCCCCATCAGCTGCAGATAGTAAGCGGTGCTCAGCCCGCAGGGACCGCCGCCGATAATGGCGATGCGTTTGCCGGTAGATGCCGCGCAGGACGGCGGATCCACCTCGCCTGCGTAATCGGCCGCCATGCGCTTCAGTCCGCGGATATTGACCGCGTCGTCCACGATTCTGCGACGGCACTTGGTCTCGCAGGGATGTTCACAGATAAAGCCGCAGGTTGTGGGGAACGGGTTATCCTTGCGGATTAAACGGATCGCGTCCGCATAGCGCTCCTCACGCACCAGGGCAATGTAACCGGGAATGTCCACACCTGCCGGGCAATAAGCCACACAGGGAACCGGCTGTCCATAGTCGCAGGTGCAGCGGCCACTCAAGATATGCTCCTCGTAATCATCACGGAAGGTCTCCACGCCGTTGTAGACGACCTCCGCAGCCTCATATCCGATCGCACAATCCGCGGTCTCCATAATCGCGGCGGCGGTGTCCCGGATCTGATCGATCATATCCATGTCCGCCTGTCCGTCGAGTACCTTCTGCAGCATGTCCTTCAAATTGCCCAGTCCTACCCGGCAGGGTGTACATTTGCCGCAGGACTGCGCATGGCACAGCTCCAGAAAAGCTCTGGACATGTCAATGGGGCAGATGCCCACAAGATTGGAGGCCACCCGGCGCTCCAGATCCTTGTACAGCTGCTCCATCACTGTTCTCGCCTTCGCAGGCGAGGGCATTTCCAATCTGTTCATTTGTCTACCTCTCCACATTTTTCCGTCAGTGTCATAAAACTAGAACCATTTTACCCTTAATCACGTCGAAAAGCAACCAATATTCTCGAATTATTTGGTTATTTTTTTCACAAATCAATCAAAATCATATTATTTTTTAGTTACTATTTACAATATTTCTTTCAGCGCGCAGCTTTCAGATATAAGCCGTCCTGCGGCTCTCTCATATACACACAGGTTCGCTATCTGCACGCCTCCCGCAGACGCTTTAACACCCGCTTCTCCAGACGGCTGACCTGCACCTGCGTCAGCCCCAGCCGCTCGCCCGCCTGCGTCTGATTCTTTCCCTGAAAATACCGCATGATGATCAGAAGACGCTCCGTGGAGGAAAGCATGTCAAGCAGCTGCCCGCAAAGCAGACGGTTCAAAAGGCTGCCTCCTTCATCCCGTCCGTCCTTAAGCTGCGTAACCTTTTCAGTATCGTCCTCAAATAACGCTTCCTCCAGCCTCTGCGCCGGCCTCATACTCTCCATCAGAAGCAGGGCTTCCTCCGGCTATATCCCGGCCGCTCCCGCCGCTTCCCTAAGGCTTGCCTCTCTGCCAAGCTTTTGTGTCAGCTCGCCCGCCGCCTCATAAAGCCGCAGCTGTTTTTCTCTGGCAGCACGGCTCATATGTACCTGGGCATCGCTGCGGATAAAGCGCTGAATCTCCCCGAGAATCAGGGGAACCGCATACGTGGAGAACTGAAATCCCAGTTCCTCTTTAAAACCCTCCGCCGCCTTACACAGTCCCAGGCAGCCCGCCTGAAAAATATCCTCCATATCCAGGCCTCTGTTCTGAAATCTTCTGCAGACAAAACGGACCAGCCCCAGATTTTCTTCGACCAGACTTTTCTCATTCTTCCTCATGAAAAGCCTCCGGTACAGCCACTTCCTTCCACATGGACACGCAGGTTCCCAGCCGCGGCTTTGATTCCACCTCCAGATGATCTGTAAACGCCTTCATGAAAGTAAAGCCCATCCCGGCCCGCTCGCCGTCCGGCGACGTGGAATACAGCGGTTCCATCGCTTTGTCAATATTCTCAATTCCGATCCCGGTATCCTCCACATCCACCCGCAGCAGGCATCCATGCTCTCCCTTCTCATACAGAAACGCGGATAAATATACCATACCGTCCGGCTTTCCCTGATATCCATGGATGATGGCGTTCGTCACGGCCTCCGACACCGCCGTCCGGATATCGTCCAGCACATCCAGCGTAGGATCCAGGCAGGCGATAAATCCCGCCACCGCAATTCTGGCCAGACTCTCGTTTTCCCCGCGGGACAAAAAACACAGGCGCATCTCATTGACAAGCTTTCCCGCTTTTGCTTCACAAGCCGCATTTGCTGCTTCTGTTTTCGCCTCCTTGGCCATGTCCGCTGCTCCTTCCGCTGTTGCTTCCTTAGCCATGCTTACCGTTTCTGCCGCTTTCGCCTCCTCAGCCATGTCCGCCGTGCCTTCAGCCTTCGTCTCCTTAGTCATGTCAGCCGCTCCCTTCTTTTTTTCTGTCCCGTATGCGTCCGTCTTTCTCATCATCCCCCATATCTCC
>JAJPXG010000048.1:11476-39020 GCA_021205565.1 Lachnospiraceae bacterium
CAATTTCACCATTTTCATCGTTTCACTCATCTTAAATCTCCTCCCCGCTCTCCGTATCCGCCAGCGGCGCGGCAAATGCATAGACGCCGCTTTCCTGAAACAAGCGCCGGATTCTGATATTTTCGTGGGTCAGAAAAATCCTGCCGCCAAAGGTCTGAATAGTGCGGTACCGCCCCATCACCAGACCAATCCCGGAACTGTCCATAAAGACCGTTTCCTCAAAATCAAACACCAGACATTCAACCGGCTTTTTCAAAAGCTGCTCATCCACCTTTCTGCCCAGTGCGGACACATGATAATGATCCACCTCCCGCGGCAGCCTGACCCACAGATATTTTTCCTGCTCTCCCATAATAACAACCTCCATGTGTGTTCAATGCTATCGAAGTTCTCAGCTCGTGGAATACTTTACTAAGAACTTCGATATGCTTTCTCACTAAGCTCGGTGTTCGCCCCTGGCTCCACCTCACTAAGTGTTCAATGCAAAAAAAAGAAGAACCCCCTTTTCATGGGAATTCTCCTTTGTGTTTCGTTCATTTCATTTGTATGTAGAGCTGGAGAATTACTCCAGCGCGTCCAGATAGCTCTGCGCCAAAGTCGCGGTATTCGTGCCGGGTACCAGCTCTATCACCTTTTCATACGCTTCCTTCGCTTCATCCGTACTCCCGAGTTCAGAGCAGCAAAGCCCCAGATAATACCAGGCGTCAGCATAGGTGTCATC
The DNA here is from genome assembly GCA_021205565.1 of Lachnospiraceae bacterium. GTDB lineage: Bacteria > Bacillota > Clostridia > Lachnospirales > Lachnospiraceae > RGIG6307. The sequence continues at coordinate 12,198 of JAJPXG010000048.1, forward strand.
ATACAGCACAGCTGCGCTAAGCGAGGTATAGGCTGTCTCATAATCTCCGGACTCATATGTGCTGTAGCCCATATTGTAAAAATAATCCCTGGCGTCAGACGCCACCAGCTCCTTTAACTGCAGATACAGGGCAGAAATGCTGGACTCACTTTCTGCAAGCGCTGCATCCTGCGCCAGACACACCGCAAAATAACTGTAAAACGTCTCATAATCCGCAGGATTCGTCAGATAAGCCGAAGCAGCCATAATCAGAGAATCCGCTACGCTTTCCGAATCCGTACCGCCAAAATATTCCGCATACTGCTCGCTCAGTGTATCGTACTGCTCCTGCAGGGTCTCCAAAGAGCTCTCCAGCTCTGAGATCGTCACATTCTGCGCGTCCATAGTCTCACTGTTTAAACGCAGCGTCTCCTCGTAATCTGACCTGGCGCTCTGCAGTCTGGACGGCATGATCAGGAAAAAGATAACGGCAGCTCCTAAAACCAGACCAATCACCAGGCCGGTAATCAGACCGCTTCCCGACTTTGGCTCCTTCACATTGGCCGGCTGGATAATCACCTCATTATCCCGCTCATAGCGGACGGTTTCCTCTTTTTTGCGCTTTTTCTCGCTCCCTTTTCGCAGAATCTCGGAAATCTCATTCAAATACCGCTGCGCAGTGATATTGCTGCGATCCGCCTTGAGAACCTTTTTCAGCAGAGCGGACGCTTTGTCATACTCATTGTGATGCATGTAAATCAACGCAAGCAAAAGGCTGGCTTTTAAAAACTTCGGGTTGAGCGACTGAACCCGCTTCAGCTGAATCATCGCCAGATCGTCGTTGCCTTCCTCACAGTAGGCCAGCGCCAGATTATACTTGCGGATTGCCTGATCGAGATCATTCAAATCGTTCGGGGATTTCTGCAGCTCGCTGATATACTGATTCGCCACATTATTCTCCTGCTGCAGATTGGTGGAAAGGGTCCACTCACACAGAGCCTGCGCCACCTCACCCATTTCAAAATAAACAAGCCCCAGCAAATTGTGGGCGTCCACATGTTCTTTATTTAATTTCAGACACTGATGCAGATCCCGCACCGCCCCTGACAGGTCGCGCACTCCGGCCTTCTCCAGTCCGGAATTGTACATGCGGTTGGATGCGTACATGATTTGTTTGTACTGTCTCACATCACTTTTGCACGAGGTGCAGAAGTTGTGCTTCGTCAGCTCAGCACCGCAGCGATAACATTTCATTCGGATATCCCTGTTTTACACCTTTCCGTTTTTCATCGTCTCCAGCAGAATATCCACCGCATCCGTCATATCCTGCTGATAGATCAGCTCCTCCACCTCACCGATCTCGGTGCTGGGATAGAATTTTTTAATCTCTTCATTATAATCAATCATCGTCTTCCTCGCTTTACACTAAAAACCCGCCATCGTCCGGCAGCCGCAGTCATTTAAACGCCGTCAGACTCAGCCGTCCTGATAAACAGCTCCCTGGCCTCTCCCACAAAATAGAGGGAACCCGCCAGATAAACCCTGTCATCTTTCTGCTTCAAATCCGTCGTCCGCTCCAGCGCCTCGTTCAAATCGCGGTATACCTCGGTTGCAACCGTCTCACCGATTTTAAGAGCGGCCTCCTGCAATGCCTCACAGCTTAAGCTTCTTGTGCTCTTCATCGGCGTCAGAATGATCCGGTCAAACAGACCGCTGTCCGCTAACAGCCTCAGCATCTGCGGGTAGTCCTTATCCGCCGACGCCGAAAAAATCAGACGCCTCATTCCCTCGCAGCCGTCCGCGGCCACGCTTCGTATAAAAGCCTGTATACCGTCCGGATTATGAGCGCCGTCCACAAACAAATCCGGCGCGATTTCTTCCATGCGCCCGGCCCATTGGGTCTGATACAAGCCCTCCAGAAGCACATCCTTCGTGACACGACTGCGCGAAATAATTCCGCGCTCTGTGAGCGATTCCACCGCTGCCAGCACCAGGGCGGTATTGTCCGCCTGATACAGGGCTGTCGTATGAAGTCTCGCCTGAATAATTCCATAATACTGAGAATAAAAGGAAAAATCAATGGATTTTTTATGAATTAAGATTTCTCCGTAGTCCTTTTCTGACAGGATCCGACATGGGCTGCCCGTTTGCGCCGCTTTTCGCTTAAAAACGTCCGCCACCGCCTCATTGCCGCCTTCCACAATCACCGGCACGCCGGACATGAGAATCCCGGCCTTCTCCCCTGCAACCTTTTCCAGGGTATCCCCCAGATACTTCGTGTGGTCAAGGCCGATTTTCGTAATCAGGGTCAGGTCCTTACGGGATACCGCGTTGGTGGCATCCAGTCTGCCTCCCACGCCGGTTTCCAGTATCACGATGTCTGTCTTCGCCTCCGCAAAAATATGCATTCCCATGAAAAAAAGCATCTCAAAATATGTGGGATAATAAGATGCCGGATCTGTCAGCAGGGACTCCACATAATCAAACGCCTCCAGAAAGGCCTCCCGGCTGACAGGCTCGCCGTCAATCTGAAAGCGCTCCCTGGTATCGATCAGATGCGGGGAGGTAAACAGCCCCACATGATAACCGGCCAGCTGTAAAATGCCGGCCAGATACGCGCAGACAGAGCCCTTGCCGTTGGTGCCCGCGACATGAACAATATGCATACCGTTCTCCGGACTTCCCATCTGTCGCAAAAACGAACGGGTCTCCTCCACACTGTGTTTTTTTGTAAAGCCCGGGATACGTTCAAGCTTCTCCACCGTATCCCGGTATTTTTGCATAATCTCCGTCATTTTAAAGCCTTATCGGGACAGCTGCGCAAGTCTTTCCTTTACCTGCTCCATCATCTGCGCATACTTTACCTGCTTGTCCCTCTCTTCCTGAATTTTTGCCGCAGGTGCTTTTGAGACAAATTTCTCATTATTCAACATCCCTGCCACTCTCTTCAGCTCGCCCTCCAGGCGCTTTTCTTCCTTCTGCAGGCGCTCAATCTCCTGCGCCACATCTACAAGTTCAGCGAACGGAATGTACATCACCGCGCCTGCAATCACCACCGAAACAGCATCCTCAGGAATCCCCGTCTTATCGGACTGCACAACCACCTCTGAAGCATATGCCAGGGAAGCAAAGAACAGTTTTCCTTCCTCAAAAACGGAACGCACTCCTTCCTGCTCACTTACCACATAGACCAGTGCCTTGCGCGACGGCGCTACATTCATTTCCGTGCGGGCCGCCCGGATCGCGCGCACCGCCTCCTTGATCATCTCGGTTGCGCTCTCCTCTCTGGGATAACTTCTGCTCTCCTGATATACAGGCCAGGAAGAAATCATGATGGATTCCTCCTCGGACTGCAGCGTACAGAAAATCTCCTCCGTCACGAAGGGCATGTAAGGATGTAAAAGTTTCAGGGCGTCAATCAGCACCGCCTTTAAGGTATAAAGCGCCGCGTTCTGACTCTTCTGATCCTCCGTCGCGTACAGACGGGGCTTCACCATCTCGATATACCAGTCGCAGAACTCGTCCCAGATAAAGTCATAGACCTTCTGTACCGCGATGCCGAGCTCATAATTCTCCATATTGTCCGTAACTTCCCTCACCAAGTCGTTCAGTTTGGAGAGAATCCACTTATCGGCCGGCTCCAGCTCATCAGCAGCCGGTTCAGTCACTTCCTTGCCCTCCATATTCATCATGATGAAGCGGGAGGCATTCCACACCTTATTAGCAAAATTGCGGCTGTTTTCCACACGCTTATAGGAGAAGCGCATGTCGTTGCCGGGCGCGTTGCCGGTGATCAGCGTCAGGCGCAGGGCGTCCGCACCGTACTGGTCGATAATTTCCAACGGATCAATCCCATTGCCCAGAGATTTACTCATCTTGCGTCCCTGGCTGTCGCGGATCAGGCCGTGGAAAAGTACCGTCTTGAAGGGTCTCTCCTTCATCTGCTCATAGCCGGAGAAGATCATGCGGATGACCCAGAAGAAAATAATATCGTAGCCCGTCACCAGCACATCCGTGGGATAAAAATAATCCAGCTCCTCCGTCTTCTCAGGCCAGCCCAGCGTGGAGAAAGGCCACAGTGCGGAAGAAAACCAGGTGTCCAGCGTGTCGGGATCCTGCGTAAAGGAGGTGCAGCCGCAGTGCGGGCAGGCGCACTCAGGCGCTTTGTCCGCGACAATGTATTCGCCGCAGTTGTCGCAGTAATATGCGGGAATCCGGTGTCCCCACCAAAGCTGGCGGCTGATGCACCAGTCCCTGATATTGTCCGTCCAGTTATAATAAATCTTGTTCATGCGCTCGGGAACCAGGCGAATGTCGCCGTTTTTCACTCCCTCGACAGCAGGCTTGATCAGTTCGTCCATCTTCACGAACCACTGCTTTTTGATCAGCGGCTCAACGGTAGTCTTACATCTGTCATGGGTGCCCACATTGTGGGTATAATCCTCCACCTTTACCAGAAGGCCCATGCTGTCTAATTCATCCACGATCTGTCTGCGGGCCTCGTAACGGTCAAGCCCCGCATATTTGCCGCCATTTTCATTGATGGTGGCGTCGTCGTTCATGATATTGATCTCTGGCAGATTATGGCGCTTGCCGACTTCAAAGTCGTTGGGGTCGTGGGCCGGGGTGATCTTCACCACACCGGTGCCGAACTCCATGTCTACATAATCATCCTCCACAACAGGAATCACCCTGTTCACAATCGGAAGCAGCACAGAACGGCCCCGCAGATAAGCATATCTCTCATCCTGCGGATTGATGGCAACGGCGGTATCGCCCAGCATCGTCTCCGGACGGGTCGTGGCAAAAGTCAGAAACTCTGTCTGACTGGGCTTTCCGTCCTCATCGATCAGCGGATATTTGATATGCCACAGATGGCCGGCCTGCTCCTGATACTCCACCTCCGCATCGGAAATGGAGGTATTGCAGACAGGGCACCAGTTGATGATGCGGCTGCCCTTGTAAATCCAGCCTTTCTCATGCATTTTGCAGAAAACCTCGGTGACGGCCTTGGAACAGCCTTCGTCCATGGTAAAACGCTCTCTGTCCCAGTCACATGAAGAGCCCAGCTTCTTTAACTGGCTGGTGATCCTGCCGCCGTATTCCTTTTTCCAGGCCCAGGCGCGCTCCAAAAATTTCTCTCTGCCGATGTCTTCCTTGGTAATACCCTCCTCCTTCATCTTTTCAATGATCTTCACCTCGGTGGCGATGGAGGCGTGGTCCGTGCCCGGCTGCCAGAGCGCGTTGTATCCCTGCATTCTCTTAAAACGAATCAGGATATCCTGCATGGTATTGTCCAGCGCGTGTCCCATATGCAGCTGTCCGGTAATGTTCGGCGGCGGCATGACAATGGTGAATGGCTTTTTGGAGCGGTCCACCTCGGCGTGAAAATACTTTTTATCCATCCATTTCTGATATAATCTGTCCTCGATGCCCTTCGGGTCATAGGTCTTTGCCAGTTCCTTGCTCATATGTCTCAGTCTCCCGGTTCATAGTCTTATAAATCAATACCAATGATTGTATCCCTTAAGGACTGTGTTTGTCAAGGCAAAAGCGCTGAGGATGCAGGGAATGTACGCAGCCGGTTCCTTTAATCTCCATTTCAGTCTCCGCCAGCGCACAAGCTGCAGCATAAGAAACAGAAATCCGGAAAAAGCCTTCAGCCACCAGAAAAGAAAAAAGGAAAAAAAAGCGCTGTACCGCACCCAGTAATACAGCGCACAGTTTAAAAATACAAAGCTGTCCGCAAGCCCATAGAGGGAAAAACGTCTGTAGATTCCCTCACAAAGCAGAACAAGCAGCCAAACCGCTGCGCGGACACCCCACGCATTTTCCGAACCGTACCGTTCACTTATAAGCAACAGCAGGGCGGTAAAGCTGCCCGCGCCGTTAGCGTCTCCATACAGTGCTGCGTCCAATCCCCTGGCAGCGGGCAATAAATAAATTCCTACTGCTGCCAGCCCCAGCAGATGTGTCCCGCGTATGACCAGCCGCTCTTTACAGTCCTGGTACGCCGCCCAGACCAGATATAGTGCAAACACAAGGTCACTGATTATTTCTGATCCGCGTACGAAGCTCATCCAGCACACTCTCCTTCGATACCGCCAGCACAGGACACACTGCAGCCTCCTCGTCCTCTCTGTAGGCTCTTACTGTAATCTGATAAACACCGGGAGCCGTATAAAGCGGTACGGAAAAAGAGCAATTCTCCTCCTGTGTCTGCGCCGGCTTTTCATATTGAAAAGTCCGGTTTACCTCCGGGAAAACCGCTGTAAATTCATCCGGGAACACAACCTCAATCCGATCCGCATACCCCTGTGCACAAATATACAGAACACCGCCCTCCCCGGACTTAAAATCGCCGCTGTAACCAGACCGGCTGTGTCCGATCCACGCAGTCAGAACCAGCTCATCAGCCTGTTCCGGTTCTTCTAAAGGATCCGATTCCGCCTCCTCTCCCTGACCCGGATTCCCCTGCTCATCAGAGTCAGTTCCTCCGTCAGGGTCTGGAGCCGTCCCGCTCTCCGGGTCAGGGTCATCCGGAGTCATCACATCTTCCGGTTCCGTTTCGTCTCCCTGATCCGGGACTTCCGGAATCGTTCCGCCGTCTGTGTCAGGATAATCCGGGGCCGTCTTGTTTTCCGGGATATCGCTCTTTTCTTTTTCCCACTGTGCGTACAGCGTCACGATTCCCTCATTAACCGCCGTCAGATTCAATACCGCGGCGCCGTCCGCATAAAAAGTGCCGCTGCCGTCCGCCTTTGTATTCCAGCCAGTAAAGACATACCCCTCACAGACATATGTGTTCAGCCGAAGACATGCACTGCCGTATCCCGCTTCGGCCGCACTCACCCCTTCATACAAAGCGGCATTTCCATACATATGTCCTGTTTCATCCATACTGCCCGAAACGACTGCGCCTGCCGGCGTGTTCGCATCATATCGGACCGTATATCCGTTGGCTGAAACCCGTTTGCAGGTATGTGAATATCCGGCTCCCTGCTCAAGTCCTCCGCACCAGGGACAGAGATAATAGTACTCCGCGCTTCCCGGAAGCGTCCGGATTCCTCTGGCTGTAGAGCTGTTCATGTAAATGGATATACTGTTCAGCTGCTCTCCGCAGTCTGCGCAGTAGGCAACCCACCCCTGCGCATAGTCTTTGCGGCAAATCGTATTGGCATATGAAATTCCGTGATAATATCCAATGTTAAAATAAGAATGTATACACTTAGAGTTCGCCCAGTAGACCTCCCATTTCAGAATACGCACCTCACTGACATTCGTTTCCGTATAATAATGCTCTCCTGTCGCAGGAGCGTCGGCCGTTTTCTCTCCTGTGTAAACCGTATACCCGGCAGGATATCTCTCATAGGTTTTCACTCCCGCATCCGTAGTAAAGGCCAGACCGTCAGGGCTTAAGCTGATCCCCGCGTACTTCGTGTACGCAGACAAAGATGAAGCAGAAGCTGTCACACTTGCGCAGCACACCATGAAAAACAGCCCGAAAAGCAAAACAGGAACCAATCTCAATCCATATGCCTTCCGTCCAATCCCTGAATCCCGCCAGGCAGGTCGGCCCCAGCGCCCCGCCGGGCGCTTCCCGCCCCTACTCATTGCTCTCGGCAATCAGCAGACTGCCTCTTAAAAGCGCCTCATAAAAAGAGGAAACAAACGTCCGCTCAATGGGAATAACAAAAAGCTGCGCCATGGAAGTTTCGTCGGCATTATCAATTTCCTCCCCGCTTTTCGTAAAGGTTCGTTCTATCCGCACATGAGAAGCAAGCAAGGTACAGACGCCTTCCTCCCCGCTGCTTTCCAGACAGTACAGATCGACCCGGTCTCCTGTCCTGAGCGTTCCGGCTACGGCATTGGAGAGCTGATCCACACTGACGCTGACCCAGTAAAGCTCCCCATAATCTTCATAAAAGTCACTGACGGGCCGAAGCATGGCCTCCGTCAGAATACTGCCCTCGCTCACCTGCACCACAGTCATCCCTTCCAGTCCGTCCAATGACACCAGTGCCTCCCCCGGTACATATTCCTCCGGAACCTGCCTCAGTTCCAGAAGCGTCTCCAGGTTGGAAGCCGTTAAGACAGTATTCTCCGCAATCTGCGTTTTTGCCGACACCACTGTCACATAGGTAATTTCCTTCTGTTCCGCCACCTGAATACATAAAATCGCGATGAATACCATTACCGCCAGAACGGCGCTGATGATGCCAACCCGGATTTTTCCTTTATCCTTCATTTCATATCCTCCCGAAACAAACACACAGCAAATGTAATTGTGTGATACCATGGATTGCTTCGAAAAAAAACGTTCCCGCAATCCATGACGCCATTCGGAATCCGCACAATTTGGCCTGAAAAACGGCCAAATTTGCTCCTTCCTCATGTCGTTGCGGTCCCCAAGGTCATAAATACGAATGCACGCATTCGATTTATGATCTTTGGTCCCTTGTATCACACAATATCTACACAATGCCGACGCTCAATCTCCACCGTAACCTCTCCCCACACACGGACCGGCACACGGACTGCGGCATAGATTGCGGCCGAAACAATCTGTGTCCCATCCGGAGCACATACTGTCTCATCCGCGGCGTATACGGCTGACAGCCAGCCTCCGTCCGCCTGCCGCTCATTCATCCGGATACCATCCGCTGTTTTTTCATATATAATCAGCTGCGCCAGCTCCACCTCCCCAGCAATTCCGAGTCTCTCCTGATTCTCAGACGACCCCAGCGCGGCCATAAGATACTCCAGGTAGATCTGCTCCACCTCCTGTACCTGATAAAGAACCACCTCTCCGCTCATACCGTAGGTATATGGCTCAATGAGAAGCGCCGATAACCCCGCCTGTGTCATACAGTCCTCCAGATATGCCTTCAGCCTCTCCGCACGCAATAACTGCACCAGCAGAAAAATCATGAGCACCGTCCAGGAAATCAGTATCATCGAAAAGGCATAATGCATCAGCCCCCGGTCTTTTCTTTTCATCCGCGCTCCTCACTGTTTGGCTGTAGATTTAAGCCGAAGAGATACCGGGAGCTCCCAGCTTAAGCCGCGCTGTCCCAGGACGGTCTGCGGCAGCGTACCGGAGATGCAAAGAGCAATCTGACTTCCGTAACCGGCTTCCACTGTCGTTGTCCCATCCAGGCTGACGTTACAAAGTCCCGCCTCCTCCAGGGATACTGTCAGCGCCGCCTGCTCTGTCGCTGACAGACAGCCTTCCGTTTCCATCATCAGCAGGTACTCCCTGCCGATCTGATCAATCAGATCCCGCTGCCGGATCACACGAAAAAAATCCGCTGACAGCACTACCAGTACGGCCACCATTCCCAGACTCAGCAGCACCGGCAAAAGCTGATAAATATAGCCCTCATCCCTCTTTATCCGCTTACCCATCCGCCCCTACTCCTGTGGTCAGGATGTTTTTGATCTGCGTGCTCATAGAGCTGACCACATCCTGAATCAACGTCGTCATCGCCGTACGGAATACAACTAAAAGCACCACGGCTATCACCGCAAGTCCAACCTCCACCACAATAGCCTTGTCGCCCGCATCGGCCGTCCCAAGCCACGCCTTTACTCTTTCTCCTATCTGTCTCATTGTTTTCCTCTCTTTATCTTTCAAAATTATGTCTGCTCTGCATTATTACTAAAAATAAATGTTCCTCGCCACGGCCACCACGCAGCCGTACAGCACCAGTACCAGTATCCCCGCAAACAACAGCATCTGAAAGACCTGCAGCTTCATTTCCAGGTTCTCTCTCTCCTTTATCAGATTTGTCCGTTCCATTTCCTCCAACTGCAGGCTGATGTCTTCCAGCAGCTTCACCGCGTAGCCGGAATCCTGCATCTGCCGCAGAATCACACAGAAGCTGCTGATGTAGGGATTGTGGAAGCTTGATTCAAACGCTTCCAGGGAGGCCTCAATACTCTCACCGTTCAAAAGCTGCTCGCACAGCCGGTGGAAAGATTTTTTCATGCGTCTGTTTCGGATAAAATTCTCACTTTCCATGAGAGCCTGCAGGATGTACAGGCCGGACTTTAACTGCACAGAAATAGCTTCATAGATCCATTTCAGATCCTGTGTAATGGCAGTATTGTCCCGGCTGTTGGACCAGATCAGGACCAGCGAAGGCGCCAGAAAACCTGTAAACAGTCCCGCCAGTCCCCACATCCAGTGAGAAAATATCCCGATCCCGAAAAGTATGAGCCCGAGCCAGAGGCTTGTGTGCAGCAAATGCGCTCCATCCCGATAAATCCAGAGCTCGCGCATCACGTCGCCGCCAAAGCTTATCACGAAGCGGTCCGCGCCGGTCATCACTTTGTTTCTTCCTTCCTTCATAGTGATCCCCTTTGACCGCTGCCGGTAAGACACCATACAAAAATCAACAGAATAACGACCATGTAAACAGTGCAGACTTTTCCCGGCAGACTGCCCCATAAAAGCCACGTAAGTGAAACCTCCATCAGGTTTGACATAGCCTGAAGCATAACGGCACTGAGCACGACAATCAGCCCCATCTCCACTCTTGCCGTCCTTTTGACGCCCTGCTTTTCCCTGGCAAAGGTCAGATACCGCTGGGTACTCTTGCGGGAGTTCTGCAGAACATACACAAAATCGCAGTTATACATGCTGCATACATTCAGGTTGTGAATAAACTCCTGCCACTTCGGGTGCTCCAGTAAAAGCTTCATCTCCTCCAACACTCTCCTGCTGCTCAGCCCCCGGTCACGCAGCTGCCCTGCAGACCGCAGTGTCTGTCCGATGGGGCCGCTGATATAAGCGCCGCACAGAAGCAGAATGCTCACCGGATCCTCCTCGGTAGCGGAAAACCCCTCCGCGAGGTTAATGACCTCCAGCAAATGCTCCTGTGTCCGGCGAAACCGCGCGGTGCGCAGAATACTGATAAAGGCCGCAAAAGCCACCGGCACCGCCAGTGCTCCCGCAAACGCTGCCGGCAGGCCCCGGACCGCGCCTAACAGAATCCACATCCACAGTGTGGCAAAGCACTGCAGCAGCATCCAGAATTTCACGCTGATAAAAGGAAATCTGCTTCGTATCCCACTATAATAGAGCGCAAGCTCCACCCTGTCCGCCCACCTGCGGCTTTCAGAATCCGGCAAAACCCTGCAGCGAACCGCGTTTTCCTCGGCCGCAAGGAACTCCTCGGAATGCACTCTGATTTCTCTGATCCCCCTTGCGTCCATCCAGCCAACAAAGCAATAACACGCTGTCAGGAGGCTGAAAAACAGCAGTCCGTCAAGAATCCAGATCATGGCTGTGCTCCCTTTCATAAACATTGCGGGTCATCAGATTTCGTTTCTCGTCCAGCTTTACCTCCGTGATGGTCCAGAGTTTGAAATCCCTCATGTAGCATACGGTAGAAATACACCCCAGCATCTTTTTAATCTCGTCCTGGCTGTAATCCGACTCGTATTTCACATAATCCGCCAGCTTGTAAAGCGCCGCCTCGCCACTCTGCCCGTGCACTGTGGCCAGCCCCAGGTGTCCTGTAAAGGCCGCGTTCAGGAAGTACAGAGCCTCACCGCCCTTAATCTCCCCGATGACGATGTAGTCCAGATCCAGTAAAAGCGCGTTGATGCTTAACTCCTTTAAACCATAGCGGACTTTACTCTCGCCCCTTTGCTCCAGCACATGCTGAAACATCATGTCCGGATGCACCCTCGAAAATAACTCCTCATTCTCCTGCACCACCAGCACAGACTTGTCCCTGGGGATTTCATCAAGCAGTGCGTTTAAAAGAGTCGTCTTTCCGCTGGCGCCCTTGCCGGCAATCAGAATGTAGCCCTTCTGAAGCTGTCTGCGCAGATACTCCGCGTGCTTTTGCGTCAGCATGCCCAGCTCAGTTAAATCCTCCAGGCTGTGCTTCTTCTTCGGAATCTTGCGGATATGCAGATAGGGTGTGTCCACGGAATTGATGATGGACTGGCTGATGTTGAAGCGCAGAATGAAATCCTTGCTGCTGCTCTTGTCCGTGAAGCTCTGCATGGCGTTAGTGCGGGAAATGCTGACCTGATTTTTGGCCGCCACAAACTCCGTGAACTGCTTCAGCTCCTGTGCGGAAGCAAACGTAAGCTCGCTGTCCTCTCGCCTGCCCAGCCTTTTGACACGGATCCGGTCATAGGAAAGAACCTTGATGTCGGAAATCTCATCGTCTTTGATGAGCGGCTCCAGCACATGGTATCCCTGAAAATAGGGAAAGGGCTCCTCCCTGACCATCATTCTGGCTTCGGTGTTGGTTTCTCTCGGAAAAAACTGCATAAAAATTGACCTCCTTACCCTATATAGGCACAAGGAGGCCAATTTTTCGCGAAAGTTTTTTAATAAACTTAGATTTGGCGTTATATCATGCTTTTTTCCGTTATATCATACGAAAGTATAATATATCATCGCTCATCAGAAACTGTCCGCGCAAATGATTTCATTCATCCGAAATCAACCCCGGTGAAATCACTGTCCGGCAGTTCATGCGGCATTACCTTTCAACGCTCATCATCACCGGTCGTCATCGGAAATCCTGTAGATCACGCTGTCCGAAATTTTCTGCGCCGTTTCAGCATCAGCGAGTTCAGTGATAATCGCTTTGGAGAAGGCAATCGCGCAGCCCATGCCCCTGGCAGTGATCACGTTGCCATCCACAACACAGGAACAATTTAACACCTGCGCCCCGGTCAGATCCTTCTCAAAGCCGGGATAACAGACTGCCTTTTTTCCGTTCAGAATGCCCAGATGCCCCAGCACACTCGGCGCCGCGCAGATTGCGCAGACATATTTACCCTGTCCGGCAAATGCCTGAAGCTGTGCAGTCAGAAGCGGCACCTTCTCCAGATTTTTCGTGCCCGGCATCCCGCCCGGCAAAATCAGCATATCCAGACTGTCAAAGTCCAGACTGTCAATCTGTGCATCCGTTTTCACGCACACGCCGTGAGAGCTGGTCACGGCCTCCTCTCCGGTCACAGAAACCATCTGAATGTCGATACCGGCTCTGCGGCACATGTCCACCACGGTCAGGGCCTCGATTTCCTCATACCCCTCCGCAAAAAATATCGCTGCTTTTTTCATTCTGTCTCTCCTTCTCTTTTTTATGATAGTCACAGATACTTTTCCCAATATTTGGTAAATTTCCTTAAATTTCTCTGAAAGAACTTCCCTTTCATTGTGGAAAATGTTATGATACCTAGGTAATATACCTCACTTTCCAAGGAGACTCACATGGAAATAGAACGAAAATTCACCATCAGAAAGCTGCCGGATAATCTGCGCTCCTACCCCAGTGTCCATATCCAGCAGGGTTACCTTTCCACCAATCCGGTGGTCCGCATACGCAAAGAAGACGATCATTATTATCTGACTTATAAAGGGCAGGGGATGCTTGCAAGAGAGGAACACAATCTCCCTCTGACCCGTGAAAGCTACGAACACATGCTGCCCAAGTGTGACGGCAACATTATCTCCAAGATGCGCTACAAGATTCCGTTGGAACACCCCGAATTCAATGCGGACTGCCCCGCCCCGCCGGATAATTACCATCTTTTAATCGAACTGGACGTTTTCGAGCCGCCCTTCGAACCGCTCATCTTGGCGGAGGTGGAGTTCGGCAGCAGGGCCGCCGCCGAGAGCTTCGTCCCTCCGGACTGGTTCCTCGAAGACGTCACCTACAACAGCAACTATCACAATTCCGTCATGAGCATGATGAAATTCTGACGTTGCTATTCTCTGTTACAGAACCTCGTCAGCTTCCGTATCTTACTCGCCAGCGCCTTATCCGCCGCGCCCTCCCGCATGCGCCACTTCCAGTTGTCGCCCAGCGTGGAGGGCGTGTTGATTCTGGCCTCATCGCCCAGATTCAGGTAGTCCTGCATGGGAATGACAGCCGTGTCAGCCACGCTCATCATGGCCAACCTGATCAGGCGCCAAGCGGCCTCCTTCTCGGAATGGATCTCCGCATACTCCTTCACATGCTTTTTCGTTCTTGCGTCCAGGTCGTGATACCACCCTCTGGTGGTCTGATTATCATGCGTACCGGTGTAAACCACACAGTTTCTGTCATAATTGTGCGGCAGATACTGGTTGTCGGCGCCGCTGCCGAAAGCAAACTGCAGCGGTTTCATGCCGGGATATCCCGTCTTTTTTACCATGGCGATAACGCTGTCCGTCAGCACGCCCAGATCCTCCGCCACGACCTCCTGCTTGCCCAGCACTTCCTCCATCCGTTCAAACAAAGCTGCGCCCGGTCCCGGCATCCACTTCCCGTTCACTGCCGTCTCGGCTCCGTAGGGAATGGCATAATACTCGTCAAAGCCGCGGAAATGGTCGATTCTGACGATATCGTAAATCTCAAAGCAGTGCCTCAAGCGTCTGATCCACCAGGCGTACTGCGTCTTTTTATGATATTCCCAGTCATAGAGCGGATTGCCCCACAGCTGGCCGGTCTCGCTGAAGGCGTCCGGCGGGCAGCCCGCCACGGCAACCGGATTGCGCTCTTCATCCAGCTTAAAAAGCTCCGGATTCGCCCAGGTATCCATGCTGTCGAAAGCCACATAAATCGGCAGATCCCCCACAATGCGGATGCCCCTGGCATTGGCGTATGCCTTCAGCCTGCTCCACTGTCTGTCAAACTGGTACTGAAGATATTCGTAGAATAAAATATCGTCCGTATACCTTTCCCGGTATTCCTCAATTGCTTCCGGTTTGCGGGATCGGATATCCTCCTCCCACGCAATCCAGCACTTCCCGCCATAGGAGTCCTTGACCGCCATATAGAGAGCATAGTCCGCCACCCAGTCATAATTGCGGTCTATGAAATCAAGAAAGTCCTCGTCATGAGCCAGCTTCTTTTTTGCCCGCTCAAAGGCCTTTCTTAAGGCAATGAAACGTGAAATATACATGTGTTCATAATCCACATATTCGCTGCTTGAGCCCCAGTCAAGCGCTTCGCACTCCTCCCTCGTCAGCACCTTTTCCTTGATCAGAGCCTCCAGATCAATGAAATAAGGATTGCCCGCGAACGTGGAAAAGGACTGGTAAGGGCTGTCCCCGTAGCCGGTCGGCCCCAGGGGCAGAATCTGCCAGATGGTCTGTCCCGCGGATTTTAAAAAATCCACAAACCGGTAGGCTTCTTTTGAAAATGTGCCGATGCCATAGGGTCCCGGCAGGCTCGAAATGGGCATCAGAATTCCGCTTCTGCGCATATTGTCACCTCTCATAATTTGATATATAAATACTTTCTGACCTTTGGTCTTCTGTCACGTTACTGCTCATGGTCCTCCTCTGTAAAACGACCTTTAAGTACACCGCCAAACTCAAAACCGCCCACTCCGGCCAGCCCCAGAAACAGCGGGAAGCCGTAAAACACAATCAGGACATAGCGCACCAGCGCCACAGGGCCAAGCAGAACTGTAAAGAAATTCAGCCACACCACGAAAAGCGGCACCAGCAGACTGTACCTTTTCAAGCACCACAGGTAAAAGAAAATAAACATGAATACCATAAAATACAGCCCCGGACTTAAAAACAGCGCCGTCCATTTATGCTGCTGCACCGTCAGATCTGTGGAAATCCGGTTATAATATTCATGTGCGGCCGACCAGAGAACAATCTCCTCCCCCGGCTCATCCACCCGATAGGCAAAATAGCTGCTGTATCCATCCCAGTCTCCCCAATCCTCGTCAAAGCGGTATCCGTCCACGACTGCGAAGGGATACCAGTAATCCACCGTCTGAATCAGGAAGGAATTGATGTATGTCAGCGGATGCTGCAGCCCGAGCCTGATCCGCAGCTTCAGATAAACAAGCGGTTTTTCCAGGAATGTCTCCTCCTCAAAGCCCCACTTCACATTGTCCGCGTTAGTCGCCTCATAAACGCTCAGATATTCCTGCGGAATGATCTCGTACAAAAGCTCCAGATCCTCCTCCGAAACGGAATCCCGCTCGTAGGTATAGACCCTTGCCATCTGCTGCATCGGCACGGAAAGCATCTCCGCCAGGCTCCCGCCGCCCACATTCATAAGCGAATAAAAAGGCCCCACATACAGAAGGTAAATCAGCGCCGCACCCCCGACAGCGAACAGAATGCCCGGACAGCGCTTTCTCAATTCAAATTTCCGGGCAGTCAGAAGAAGCAACAGCCCCATTGCCAGAACAATATAAAATCCATTATTGCGCAGCACCATGGTAAAGAAAATGGATGCGGAAAAGCCGACAATATGACTTTTTCTGCGCCAGAAATCCGCATCTCCCCTGTAGAGAAGAATCAGATATTCAATGAAAATCAGCATGGCGCCGAAAAACAGAACGTCTTTGGTGGTACAGATGGAAAAAAGCTGAATCACCGGAGAAAGACTGAAAAAAACCAGGGAAAAAATCTGCCAGCCGCGCCTGATGCCGATCTGCCTCTGCAGGGAAATGCTGTACGCGAACAGATTCGCCAGAATCACCATCTGCAGCACAGAATACACCGCAATGCCCACATTATAACTGCCGGTCAGCGCATAAAAGCCCTCCAGCAGATATCCCACCAGCAATACATGCAGAACCGGGTGAAAGCTCGTCACCGCGCCCTCGGCCACCATCCGCCACTCGTTGGTAGCGTCGTAGGAAAAGGCGCCCGGAAAAATAGAAAGCAGGGCGGGCAGCCAGCAAAGCAGCATGATGCACACATTCGCAGCGTATGGAAGCTGCGGAATGCGGCCGGAATTTCCCTGATCATTACCAGAAGGCTCCTGAATCTCCTCAGCGCCTGTTTTGTCCTTTCTGTCCGGCGGCTGCGTATCCATGTGGTCCCGGCCGCGTAGTCCGCCCCGGCCCATCAATGTCCAGAGTCCGTAAACCACAACAGTACAGAAAACCGCCGCCAGCAGCAGCTGTTGATAAAACGCCGGGGAGAGCAGATCCAGATAATCCAGCGTATCCAGCTGCCGGCCCGCGACCAGGCAAAAGGAAATGATGAAACCGGTAACGAAAGCAAAAACTATTTTCCTACTCCTGCTGATCAACCCTCTGCCCTCCGAAATTGTTTTTCATTTCTCTGCAGGTTTCCATATATCTGTACTCAAAATTCCGCCGCTCCACACTGCAGGATTCCGATAAAATCATGCCGGAGAAAAGAGACTGCACCGCCGCCAGCACCAGAAAACCGCTCACAATCAGCGTGGGAAATCTGGGAACCAGCCCGGTCTGAAAATATTCCGCCAGCACCGGCACAAATAATATCATACCCACCGCCGCCAGCAGCAGGCCCAGAATGCCGAAAAAAAGAAGCGGTCTGTAATTTTTAAACAGCTGAAAAATTCTGCCCAGTACCTTAAAGCCGTCGGAAACAGTGTTCAGCTTGGATTCCGAACCCTCCGGCCTGTCCCGGTATTTGACCACCACATTCTCCACCTGAAGATTATAATTCACCGCATGAATCGTCATCTCCGTCTCGATCTCAAAGCCCTGGGATATCACCGGAAAGGTTTTTACAAAACCATAACTGAAGGCCCGGTATCCCGTCATAATATCCCGGATATCCGACCGAAACAGGAGGTTGATCGTGTTTCTCACCAGATTGTTGCCAAAATTATGAAATGGCCGTTTATTCTCCTCAAAATAAGTGGAGGAAAGCCGGTCTCCCACCACCATGTCCGCGTGTTTTTCAAGCACCAGGTTCGTCATCTCCCGGGCAGACTCCAGCGGATAAGTATCGTCTCCGTCAATCATCAGATAACACTCCGCATCTACCTCCCGAAACATCCTGCGGATCACGTTGCCCTTTCCCTGCCTGTACTCACGGCGGACTACTGCGCCCGCCCGCTTCGCCAGTTCCTCTGTCCGGTCAGTGGAATTATTGTTATAAACATAGATTACCGCCTCCGGCAGCGCTGCGCGGGCATCACGCACCACCTTTTCGATTGTCTTTTCCTCATTAAAGCATGGAATCAATGCAGCAATCTTATCCATAGAACTCTCCTGATAAGCTTCCGATAAGCTATAATATCATCATTTCCCTGGTTTCGGTAATCCCATCTTCCGGCGTTACCCGGCCGGATTGCCTCACCCCGCAACCTGATGCCTCCACAGCAGAAACACGTAATACACGATCATACACAGCAATAAAATCACGCCGCCCAGCCGTCCCAGCTCCTTTTTGCGCAGGACGCACAGCCACAGCACCACGGAAATCGCCAGTGCAGCCAGTCCGTCCACGTAATAGCTTCCGGAGTAGGGAATGTAATCTATCAGGGAACTGACCCCCAGCACAAAGAGAATATTGAAAATATTGGTGCCGACAATATTGCCCACTACCATATCCGTTTTATGCCTGCGCGCCGCGCTCAGGCAGGTCATCAGCGTCGGGAAGGAAGTACCGAAGGCCACCACCGTCAGGGCCACCGTCCGCTGCCCGATCACAAGAGCTGTGGCAAGGGCACAGACTGCCTCAATGGTAAGCCTTGTACCGGCCAGAAGCAGAAACAGCCCCGCCAGAAGCCAGAGTACGGGGGTTTTCCGCTTTCCGGCAGCTTCACTTTCAAAAGTCTGTGCAGCCTGCAGCTCCTTTTTGCCTGTCCGGGCGGTCTTAAGCAGGTAAATGAAATAAGCCACCATCAGCAGACATAAAATCACGCCGTCCCTGCGTTCCAGATAGCCTTTGGAATAGCCAAGCCAGGCCAAAAATCCCGTAATCAGTATCAGAAAAGGAATTTCAAAACGCACCGTCACAGCAGGTACCTTCATTCTGGTGATCATGCCGCACAGCCCCAGAATAAGGCAGATATTCAGGATATTGTTGCCCAGGACATTTCCCACGGCAATGTCCGTCTCACCGGCAAGCGCGGCGCCGATACTGACAAAGGCCTCCGGCGCACTGCTTCCCAAAGCCATCACCGTCAGACCGATCACCAGGTCCGATACCCCCAGCCTGTGCGCAATCCGGCCGGCTCCGTCCGCAAAGAAGTCCGCGCCCACCAAGAGCATGGAAAAACCGGACAATAATAAAACTGACCACATGACGTATTCCATAATTTCTCCCGAAAACCATGATAAAAAGCTGAATTTCCCGAAAACAAAAAAGACGGCATTGTAAGCGGTGCCGCCTTTTTAAAGTCATTGCGCAGAAATTCAAAAACCCTTAGCCGCCCCCGGCGGCGGCTTGTGGCGATCCCATCAGAATGCGGGTAACAGGACTTGAACCTGCACGGTCTCCCACCAGAACCTAAATCTGGCGCGTCTGCCAATTCCGCCATACCCGCGTAGAGCAGGCGCTTACACACCGGTCTGCGCCCGCAAAGCTGGGCCGGCGGGGTTCGAACCCACGAATGCAGGAGTCAAAGTCCTGTGCCTTACCGCTTGGCGACGGCCCAAAATTCATATGATAAAAAAACTCCACACCAAACCTTTGCGATCTGATGCGGAGTAAGCAGGTGGGTATAGGGATTCGAACCCTAGACCTCCAGAACCACAATCTGGCGCGCTAACCAACTGTGCCACACCCACCATATCACTTCTCTGCCAAAAGCAGAACGTGCCCGAAGGGATTCGAACCCCCGACCCACGGCTTAGAAGGCCGTTGCTCTGTCCGGCTGAGCTACGGGCACACATGCTGTCCAGGGCATAAGCGCCTCAACGACAACAAACTGATTATACATACAGTGTCGGGGTTTGTCAATGGGTGATTTTGAAAAAATCAGCGCCCCGACATTGCCGGGGCGCCGGTATCTTACTTCGCCAGAAGCTCGTCCATCACAATGTGCTGCGGCAGGCCGTCCACAAAGATCGGGAGCAGCTCGCCCATAATCAGAGGTCTCGCGTACTTCTCATATTTATCGGTCAGGCCGGTGCCGTCCTCTGTGATCCACTCATCCGGAACCTTGCGTTCCACATTCGCGATAGCGTGAATGTCATAAGCGCTGGTGCCGCACTGATAAGGATCATCCCCGTTTCTGTCGAGCGTGATCATCATGCCGGTCTTGCCCTCATTGGCGGCCTTCACCGCGTCAGAGCCGGCCTGGAATGCCTCGTTGATATCGGTCAGGGAAGCTAAATGCGTCGCTGCTCTCTGCAGGGTGGAAAGCTCCACAGCGCGGGTCTTTAAACCGGTCTCAGCAGCCACCATATTGGCTAACATCGCCGCGGTACCGGACATCTGCTTGTGACCAAAGGCATCCACAGCCACTTCCTTGCCCAGCTCGCATACATAGCGGCCGTCCGCAACATGCACACCCTCGGAAACCGCGATCACCACACTGCTCTTCGTCGCCGCCAGCTCCTTTACCTTCGCCATGAACGCATCCATGTCGAAGACCCTCTCCGGCAGGTAGATGGCGTCCGCACCCGAACAGTCGCTGCCCTTGGCAAGCGCCGCCGCAGCGGTCAGCCACCCGGCGTTGCGGCCCATAATCTCCACGATACAGACCGTGGGCTTCTCCGCGCCGAAGGACTCGTTGTCACGGATAATTTCCTTTAAGCTGGTAGCAATATATTTGGCCGCGGAGCCGTAGCCCGGGCAATGGTCAGTAATCGGAAGGTCGTTGTCGATGGTCTTGGGTACGCCCATGAAACGCTGGGGCTTATTGTGCGCCGCCGCATAATCGGACAGCATCTTGACCGTATCCATGGAATCATTGCCGCCCGCGTAGAACAGGCACTCGATATCATGCGCCTCCATAATTTCAAACACCTTCTCGTACACGTCCTCATGCCCCTCAATCTTGGGCATTTTAAAACGGCAGGAACCTAAGAATGCGGACGGGGTTCTCTTTAAAAGCTCAACTCCGGTCGGGTTGTCCAGATATTTGTCCAGATCCACCAGCTTGTCCTGTAAAAAGCCCTCAATGCCATGAATCATGCCGTAAACCTTTCCCACTCCCAGTTTCTTCGCCGCCACATAGACGCCTGCGACGGAGGAGTTAATCACGGCGGTGGGGCCGCCGGACTGTCCAACTACAATATTTCCCTTCATACTGTTACTCTCCTTTTTATTTAATGAAATGAACCGCGCATCCGTCATCAGGCGGCCATTCACTGTCAATCATTATAACAAATAAAATCTGCCTGTACAAGCCATTTATAGCGCAAAACATCATGATTCACCGCTGACTTGTAAAAGTCCGGCATACCTGTCAGACAAAGAAACCCTCACGTACCGGACTTTTCATCCGACGCGTGAGGGCTTCTTTTGACTGTATGGTTAAATTTTGAGAACTGTCCTGTTCATACTGGCTGCCGCCTTCATCCCGGCAGTAAAGCCAGTCATTTTCCGGGAGAAATTATTTCCGGAAAGAAAGTCTGCCGAGTACTCTGGAAAAAAGACTGCTGTAATAGGAAGAAGTGAAGCCTTCGCAGTTGTACATCTTCTCCTCGACCATCCAGCCCGGCATATCATACTTGCTGTCATTTACATCATAGCTGCTCATTCTATCATAATCGTACATATTCTTACCTCCTTATATCTACCGTCGGTCTGTCTTTTCATGAAAGACAACCGGTTATCAGGATTTGCTTTGTTGTTTGTTTTGTAATTTCATTATATCCCAAAAATTGTGGAAGTAAATGGTAGATAAGTTCAAAGTTATGTGGTATAATTTGTGCTGTAAGTACAAAAAAAAATCAAAAAAATCGGGAGGTGTTTTGAATGTCCGTCTCACTAAGACATCTGTGTGCTGATAATAACAATCCCTTCCAGCTTGAGATCTGCGCCGGCGAAAACGGCATGACCAACATCGTCAACTGGATCTATATGCTGGAGGACGAATATATCATCCCCTACTTCCACGGGTCGGAGTTAATTGTGACCACAGGCCGCCGCCAGTCCGAGCATCCGGAGTGGCTTTTAGAGATTGTCAAAAGCCTGTACAGCCGCCATGTGGCCGGCATGATCGTAAACGTAGGGATGTACGTTTTTGATATTCCGCAGGCTGTGCTGGATTTCTGCAATGAAAAGGATTTTCCGCTGCTGACCATGCCCTGGGAAATTCACATCACGGAAATGACGCAGTCCCTGTGCATCACCATCATGAACAAAAAGCAGGAGGGACTGATTCACGACCAGGCGATCCGGGACGCGATCTTAAAGCACGACAATCCGGAAACATACCAGGATATTCTGTCCTCCTATTATGACCTGGACGCGGATTTTTTAGTTCTCACCATCTCTTCACGCTTCAAAAAGGGCTCTCAGCCGAACTCGGAGGGTGATTTCGACCTTCCCGCCTCCATGGAGTACTGGCTGGAGACGAGGCTCAGGCGCATGAAGCGCCGTCTGGGAACTGCCGAGCTGCACATTGGAATTGTCACGCTTGAAAATCTGCAGCTCCTGATTTTAAATCACACCACACCGGAGCTGTCGGAGCATGTGCTGGACGTTATCGTGGACGCGTACAAGGACGTACAGGCCACCCACGATATTTACATCGGCGTCGGTCAGCAGGTGATGGGAATCCGCAATATGTACAAAAGCTTCCGGCGTGCCACCACAGCCATGAAAATGGCGGTGCACCGGAAGCAGACTGTTATCAATTTCAATGAAATGGGATTTGACAGACTCCTGTTCTCCATCACGGACGAGGATCTGCTCTCCTCCTACGCCGACGACATTTTAGGGGAGGTAGAGCAATATGATAAACAGGGGCATGAATATATGAAGCTTCTGCGCGCCTATATCCGCAATGACCGCAGCCTCGACGGCACCGCAAAGGAGCTGTTCATCCACCGCAATACTGTCAATTATCAGCTGCAGAAGTTAAAAAAGCTGTTGCATTCGCCGCTGAAGACGGCCGAGGACCTCTTTCCCATACAGGTGGCTTTAGCCATAAGGGATATGTAACACCCCCGCCGAGCGATTTTGCGCATGTGCATGCACCCGAAAGGCGTCTCGAAGAGGAGCGGCTGTGAATCGCATCAGGGTCACTCCTCCCAGCACAGCTCTACCGGGCAGTGATCCGATCCGTAAATCTCCGTATGGATGGACGCGCCCTGCATGCCTTCCTTTGCATTCTCCGACACCAGGAAATAATCAATCCGCCACCCCGCGTTCGTATCCCTGGCATGGCGGCGGTAGCTCCACCAGCTGTACACGCCCGTCGTGTCCGGATAAAAATACCGGAAGCTGTCCACAAAGCCGCTTGCAAGAAGCTCCGTCATCTTACCGCGCTCCTCATCGGTAAAGCCGGCGTTCTGGTGGTTGGTCTTCGGATTTTTCAAGTCGATCTCCTCATGTGCCACATTCATGTCGCCGCAGACGATAACGCCCTTTTTTTCCGCGAGTCCATTTAAGTAAGCGCGGAAAGCATCCTCCCAGGTCATGCGGTAGGGAAGCCTTGCCAGCCCGTCCTGGGTGTTCGGCGTATAAACCGTCACCAGGTAAAAGGACGGATATTCCAACGTAATCACTCTGCCCTCGTGATCGTGTTCCTCGATACCCAGACCGTAGGTCACGCTCTCCGGCTCTCTTTTCGCAAAAATGGCTGTACCGGAATACCCCTTTTTCTCCGCGTAATTCCAATATTGATGATATCCGGGCAAATCCAGCGCAATCTGTCCCGCCTGGAGCTTCGTCTCCTGCAGGCAGAAAAAATCCGCGTCAAGCTTTTCAAAATCCTCCATAAAATTTTTGCCCACACAGGCGCGCAGGCCGTTTACATTCCAGGAAATAAATTTCATACGGGTATACTCGCTTTCTATGTCTTATGCATGTCAGTCTACCTGACAACCCTTGAAATGGCAAGCATAATCCTGAAATTATTTTCCCTTCCTGCAAATTTTTTCTTTTCCGTCAAATTTTCTCTTGCAGTATTTTTCAGATTGTGCTAGAATACATTTCCGTCAGGGGCTATTAGCTCAGCTGGGAGAGCGCCAGGTTCGCAATCTGGAGGTCAGGGGTTCGATCCCCCTATGGTCCACTTAAAGGTGCAAATCCGAACTCGATGACTTCGGATTTTTATGATTACCACATTTTGCTATTGACATCTACGCAAAAGCAAGGTAATATCATATTAGAAAGGGTGTTGCCGTAATGCAGACGGTCGCCCCGAAATTAGTTTTGTTACAAAAAGTAACTGTTCATTTCACTTGGGCGGTGAGGACAGTTACTTTTTTGTATGTTTACCCATTTCATAGCCAAGCTTATACGCCGCGCCGCAGAAAATCGCAATAATCGCAACGATATGGTACGCTGACTCCAACGAAACAGTTATCATACGCAAAGCACCTCCTTTCGCAGATTCCCGAAGGTTTCTATGTAAAACAGGGCTTGTACTCCCTGTGCAGAGGCGACCGTCCTACCATCTTAGTAACACCGCCATCATTTTACATATTTATTCTGTATCTGTCAACATGCTTATAAGGTACTTCTCTATCGTCTTCCTGAACAGGATCTTTTTTGCATATCAGGCCTGTACTTTTCTTTTCAGCAATCCCCCATTTTCCTATAGTTCAGCAAAATGCAACAAAACATAACGCATAAAATGTTAATATTTTACAGGAAAGGGTATTTCATTTTCTAAAAAACATGCTACAATGCAAAAGGTCAGCGTATCAGCACGCTGCCTTATACGCAATCTGTTTCACATACTAAGAGGAAAATGATTATGAAAAAAGCATCCATCCACATCGACAGACACTTCATCACCGGACAGGTGGACGAGCGCATCTACGGCTCCTTCATCGAGCACCTGGGCAGGGCTGTCTACGAGGGCATTTACCAGCCGGAGAGCCCCTTCGCGGACGAGCAGGGTCTGCGCCGCGACGTGATTGACCTGGTGAAAGAACTGAATGTTCCCGTTGTCCGCTATCCGGGCGGCAACTTCGTCTCCGGCTACCACTGGGAGGACGGCGTCGGGCCGAAATCAGAGCGCCCCGAGAAAATCGACCTCGCCTGGAACGTCATCGAGACCAACCAGTTCGGCTTAAATGAATTCACAGACTGGGCCAAAAAAGCCAATACCACCCCCATGATGGCGGTAAACCTGGGCACCAGAGGCGCTGAGGACGCCAAAAATCTCGTAGAATACTGCAATTTAAAGGGTGGCAGCTACTACAGCAATCTGCGCAGAAAGCACGGCTACGAGCAGCCCCACAATATCAAACTGTGGTGCCTTGGCAATGAGATGGACGGTCTCTGGCAGATGGGCCACAAAACCGCCGTCGAATATGGCAGAGTTGCCGCAGA
Organism: Lachnospiraceae bacterium; assembly: GCA_021205565.1. Taxonomy (GTDB): domain Bacteria; phylum Bacillota; class Clostridia; order Lachnospirales; family Lachnospiraceae; genus RGIG6307. The sequence goes on from JAJPXG010000048.1 coordinate 37,354, forward strand.
ATCAGGAAGGCTGATGAAGATGGTGGACCCGGACATCGAGCTGGTCGCCTGCGGCAGCAATTCTCTGACCTCTCCCACCTTCGGCGAATGGGAGTACACCGTTTTGGACGAGTGCTACGACCAGGCGGATTATCTCTCCCTGCACCAGTATTACGGCAATCCGGCCAATAATACAGCGGAGTTCCTGGCAAACACCGTGGCCATGGATCAGTTCATCAGCTCCGTGATCTCCATCTGCGACGCCGTGAAAGCCAAAAAAAGAAAGAAAAAGTCCATTAACCTTTCCTTTGACGAATGGAATGTCTGGTATCATTCCAACGAGCAGGACAGAAAACTGGAACGCTGGTGCAAGGCGCCGCACCAGCTGGAGGATGTCTATAATTTCGAGGATGCCCTGCTGGTCGCCGGCATGATGATCTCCCTCTTACGCCACGGGGCCCGGGTGAAGGTCGCCTGTCTGGCACAGCTTGTGAACGTCATCGCGCCCATCATGACCTCCGACACCGGCGCCTGGAAGCAGACGATTTATTATCCGTTCGAGATGATCAGCAACTACGGCCGCGGCACCGTGCTCCACACGCTGACAGACAGCCCTGTCTATGAGAGCCGTCACGGCGACGCGCCTTATCTGGACGCCGTCTGCACCATGGATGAGGACGAGAATCTGACCCTTTTTATGGTCAATAAGGATCTGGAAGATTCCATGAAAGTGACACTCGACCTGCGCCAGTTTGAGGGCTATCAGGTGAAAGAGCATGTCGTCCTCACCAATCCCGATGTGAAGGCGGTCAACACCGAAGAGCATCCGGATACGGTGGCTCCGGTCAGGCTTCCCGTCGGCTCTTCTTCTGCGGTCGGCAAAAACAGCGCCGTTGTGGAAAATGGGATTCTGAAGGCCACGCTTTGCGACAAGAGTTTCCATATGATCCGGATCGGGCGCTAGGAACCATATCCGCCCATGATAAAGCGGAGACATTTATTTCATAATAAACAGAGGCAGGTGAAATTCTTCGCCTGCCTCCCATAACAACTTCTCACGCCTTATGAAACAACCCCTTTTCCGGGAATTCCTGCAAAAGATCCTTCACGCCGTCAAAGGTCTGCGGCAGCTTCTCCCGGATAAAATCCAGGGCGAAGATGACATTTAAACACCACTGGGACACAAAATTCGTGCTGATCCAGGGAATTTCCTCCAATACCTTCTGGTTGCCAGCGTTGGGCGTGTCGCTGACAGAAAAGCCGGTCTGCTCGCCCTCCTGCGTCAGACTGCGCAGCAGATACTGCCAGGTTCTTGCCGCCAGCGCATCGTCCTTGAGGTAGTCGGCGCCGTAAGCCGCAATACCGGCGGCCATGAAGGGCAGGGAAAACTGCCGCTTTCCGATGAGTCCGTTTGATTCTTCAATCTGCATCTCCCGGTCCAGGAAATAAAATCTTCCGTACTGTGCCAGCATTTCGTTCCACTGCGGGTCATCCAGCAAAAGCGTTAACTCCGTCCAGACCTCGGCCGCGCCCATGCAGATCTGTAAGTGCGTGCCGCCGGTCGTCCGATCGCCGATATAACGCAGATGTGCCGTAGCCGGGTCAAACTCAAAGTCAGGTCCGGAAACCAGCTTCAGCGGCGTGTTTTTGATGTCCTCGATGCCTGTACGGATTTTCTGTTCATACTC
>JAJPXG010000048.1:39030-44671 GCA_021205565.1 Lachnospiraceae bacterium
GTATTACCCGTCCGCTCCCACTCGGTCATCCAGTCGGAAACCAGGGAAGACCAGTCCGGGCCGCTGCGGGCGTGCGTCGGGTATTCCATATCTTTCTTTTCATAGAAATACCGCAATGGATCTGTGTCATACAGAGCCTGCTCTGCGTCCTTCACCTCGCCGAAAATATCCTCCAGACGACGATCCCCGGTCAGATAATAGTAATACCTGTGATGTCCGGCCATCGCGATGTGGGCTTCCTTACAGGGGCAGCCCCAGTGGCGCACATTGTGGCGGGAGCCAAGCCCCTGATATTTCCCGAAATGATAAATATCCACCTCCGAGCAGTGTCGGCACATCGCCTCCGCCAGCGAGAAAACATCCTCCCTGCCGCTGCGCAGGAACATAAGCCACAGCCACAGCGTGGGCACCAGCTCCGTGTTCTGCCAGGCGTAGCCGCCCATATCATATTTCCAGACATGTCGCACGGAATCATAGGTATGCATGATATCGCCGTAATTAAACAGACCATACCAGCGGCGGGTCTCAATCTCCTTTTCATAAAAACGCACCGCATGATCCAGCTGTGTCTCCAGCCAGCTCTCCACCGGCGTCTCCTCGCTTGGCAGACTCCAGTACCCAAAGGCACGCTTCTCATGATAATAAGAAGGTTCTCCCACGTAAACAGCCGGTTTCTGTACCTTATCAGAAAACGCCTGCATCTCCTGGTCCGTCGGTATGACCCCCTCGAAGCCTTCCATCACCAGGGTATTCGTGTTGGCAATCCCCACCGGGTCAGCCCCCATCACAGGAAAGCCCTCATAGTAGGTTTCGCTATAGCCGGTATTCGCATAATGGCGGAAATCATACGCCTCCGCAGCAGGGGTATAAATCCAGCAGGTAAGCACCGCTGTCTCCTGATCCAGGTTGGATACCTCCAGTCCCGAAGGATACTTCTGCCAGAAATCGCGTTTGCCGATCATAAGACCGCCGTCCGTCCCGCCCACAGCCATCATTCCCTGCGCGCGGTTCCCGTGCAGACTGTCTATGAAGCAGCAGTTGGAAGCATAAATTTTTTTGCGGATCACAAAGTGAGAATCGCTGTCCTGGACAAGCTGATAACGGCTCCAGGCCGGCATTTTGGCTGCGGCCGCGCCAATACTATCGACAGTCGGTCTGCCAGGGCCGGTCAGCATTTCCTTTTTACTCTCATCAGCATGGGAAAGCATATGCGCCACTGTCTCATTCATTTCCTCTTCATTTTCCGCGACCTTTCTCCCCGCGATCTGGTCGCGGTAAATTTCCTGATCAATCCTGGGGTGCCAGGAGGAAAGCAGGATGGACGCCTCGTGAAAGCAGCCGTGATCCGTACTGAATTTCACATGGCGGTTGTAAAGCTCGCCCCTGATAGGCATGTAAAAACAGAGGCCAAGCCCCTTTAAGTAATCCCGGTTTACATCCCCGTCATAAAGGAAGGTATGAGAAATCCCGATCTGACCGCTGTCCAGACCAAAGGACAGCCGCAGAACGAAGGGAATGATATGCTCACCACCGGAAGCCAGCACATGACTGCCCTCCAGTTTCAGGCACCAGAACAACGGCCCGTTGTCCTCCACCGTAACATGGGAAATCTCCCCGATGCCGGAAAGCTCGGTGCGCACAAGACTGTCCTCTCCATTCACTGACTCGCGCCTCTCCAGAATCAGCTGCAGCTCTGCACGCTCTGCTCTCAGCTTTCCGTCAATATACAGGTCTCGCAGCACAGTTGTCCCCGTTTTCGGGATGGTGACTGACACCCGTTCGCAATGCAGCTCATAGCTGTCCGCAGTTTCTGTAAGTGCTGCCGCTGTCTGCACCGCGACCGGCGCTGCCGCCGTCACTTCGACCGACCGGCCCATCTTCTCACTGTCCGCTGTATGAGCTGCCCACTTCACGCTGCCGTCCGGCCAGTAGGCCGTCACACGGGACTGCACGGGGATCTCCTCCCCTTCCTTTCCCGTCAGTATAAAATCCTGCCCAGGCAGTACCTCTCCCTTTTCCCAGACGCTTCCAAAGGTGGTATAACCACCCACATTTCTGTTTTCCAATAAGTGCAGCTTCATCATCAATCCAGTAATCTCCTTCCGTACCCTGATATGCACTCTCAGCCTGTATCATGAACACCATGAATCGCTTCGGCAAAAAGCGACCGCAATCTCCTGCAGCATCAGATCTCCCAGACGCGCAGATTTGCATACTCTCCGATCATCGGTGCCAACTGCCTGAAGCCGATCTTGCCTCCTGTAAGCAGCGGCCCGTAGGTTACTCCGTCATCCGCGAAATGAAAAATCTCCAGCTCATTTACATAAAAGAAGACATCCGCGCCCTTTTTCACCACACCGATCCTGTACATATCATGTGCATCCGCAACATCCGGAATCGGATCGCCGCCCTGGCTCGTCAGATAAAAGCCGTAGCTCTTACGCAGGTTACAGGTGTGGAACGCCCTCTCATCCGGCTCCTTGCGCCTGAAATAAGATACGTGAAAAGCATTGATATCACCGTGGTGATACTGCACATATTCTCCTGTCCGTTTCGCCAGCCCCTCGTCAAACAGCTCCTCCCCGTTTCTGCCTCTGGCCGCAAAAAACATCATGGCAAGGCCCGGCTCCCGGATGGGTTGAAAATCCCACTCGATGCAGACGTCGGACGGGAATTCCTCCGGACACCAGAGCACATAGTTCGCCTTCTGGCCGTTCTCGGCCGCCATGGCGTTCTCCAGCCTGAGCTTCCCCTCCGGGAAGGAGATCAGTGCCCGCCCCTCCATCACAAAATCAGCAATATCTGCTTCGCAGCTTAACGGATTCTCATAAATCAGCTTCATTTCATTCAAATCATATCGTCCCATATTTACCAAAACTCCTTTCTAGCCAAACTATACTCCCGTCATTTTTATTTTACAAGTGAATCATTTACTGAAAATGAAAACAGCTGATGAAATATCCTGTTTATGGTTGCCCCGACGCGCGTAAAAACAGGAAGCAACAACAAAATACACTGATAAAGGCACTGTTGAAATCCTGCCGCAGCAAAAGGCCGCACCCTGTCGGATGCGGCCCCGCTATGTCAGAATTTTCTTTTATAAAAGGTTCCCATCAAGCCTTCTTCTTCATCTGCTTGGAGAAGGTCTGAACACCTTCCACTACCAGAACAATGGCCAGAACCACCATCGCGGCAGCCAGGATCAGCTGGAACCAGTCACCCCAGGCAGCGTTCGAAGCACCGATCAGAGTGATCTTCTTGCTGATGGTCAGAACCAGACTGGTCAGTGTTGCGCAAAGCATGAAGATCATGGGGATAAAGAACATCTTGTTGTTCTTGCCCACATTGCCGAGCCATGCGGCTACAGCCATCAGAGCAATACCTGCAAGCAGCTGGTTGGCAGCACCGAACAGACCCCAGATCTGGCTCAGGCTTAAGCCGCCCAGGATGCAGCCCACGATGACCATGAAGCCGGTGCCTACTAACGGATAAGTTAAAATCTTACGCGCTCCGGTCGCGTCCTTATAGGACTTCTCGTCCTCTTTTAAGAACAGCTCGGAGAACATGAAACGGCTCAGACGGGTACCGGTGTCCAGAGAGGTCAGTGCGAACACGGAAACAGCCAGAGTCAGTAGTGCATAAATCGTCGCATAAACAGTGTAGATCTCGGTGCACAACATATAATAAAAAACACTTGCAAACGCCACGGCCGGGGAACCGAACTCACCGTTTAAATATTTCGTATAAACCATACCTACCGCGATCAGGGAAATGATGCCCAGCGCGGACTCGATCAGCATGGAACCGTAACCGATCTTTTTGGCATCACCCTCGTTGGCCAGCTGCTTGGAAGTGGTGCCGGTCGCGATCAGGCTGTGGAAACCGGAACAGGCGCCGCAGGCTACGGTGATGAACAGAGTCGGGAACAGAGTTCCCAGAGAATTGCTCCAGCCGGTAAACATCGGGATCTCGAAGGTTGCGTTCCCGGTGAAGGCGGTGGAAACAATACCGATCAGGGCCAGGCCCATCATGCCGTAAAGCAGGAAACTGGACAGATAGTCACGGGGCTGCAGCATCACCCATACGGGCAGCAGAGACGCCACTGTGATATAAACACCGATTAAAACAATCCAGGCAACGCGGGTCATGGCAAGACCAACATTTAAGCCGATCACTACGCTTAAGATAATACCGACAATGCCGACCACGGTCGCCGGCGCGGTCTTCATGCCGAAGCGGTTGGTCAGAATACCATAGATGATTGCCAGGATGATAAACAATACGGAAACCATAGCCGTCGTCTGATTACCGGTCGGATTTAAGACAAAGCCGAAGGTAACCGCAGCGTCGGAGGCCGTGTAGAAGGTACCAGCCACTACGTTGACGAAGGACGCGATCACGAGGATCAGCACCAGCAGGGCAAATAATGTGAAAAGCTTCTGCGCTCTGCGGCCCATGGAGGTCTTGATGATCTCACCTACGGACTTGCCTCCATTACGAACAGATGCAAATAAAGAACCGAAGTCCTGCAGACCGCCGAAGAAGATGCCGCCGATGACGCACCATAAAAATACGGGCAGCCAGCCAAAAACGGACGCCTGAATGGGGCCGTTGATGGGGGCTGCGCCTGCGATAGAGGAATAATGATGTCCCAGCAACACAACAGAGGGTGCCGCCACATAGTCCACTCCGTCCTCCATTTCTACCGCGGGGGTCTTCCTCTTGGGATCGATTCCCCACTGTTTCGCCAGCCATGAGCCATATGTTACATAGCCGATGAACAGTATAACAATTGCTGCAAGAATAATAAGTAACGCTGTCATATAACTAACTACTCCCTTCCTTAGTTGGATAATATTGTGCTAAAGAGCTTTTTCAGGTCGCGGCCCTGGCGGTTTGCGGCCGTCTTCCCTGTGGAAAGCTCGATTGCAGCTAATTTATAATGGCTCCAGCCATAAAAACCATGGCGGTAGCTTTTGTAATGCCTCAGCCCGGATATCCGTTTCATCGCGGCCGGATCAATCCGATTTGCGATAATCATCAGGATGACGTCGCTGTTGCGGTGATCCTTATGCGGGTTCACCTTCCCGGTTCCGTTCTCCCAGGCTTTTTGATCCAGCGCCTCAAGAGTCTGAATATCCAACTGCTCCTCTGTTGCGAAATACACATATTCCTTCGAATCGGCCTCGCTGATTCTGGCACTCCTGACCAGAAAATACTGCTCGTCGTGGAGAGAAAACTCCGCCTCGGCCGCAAAGGGCTTTACCGGATTCTCCCGGTTAATGTCATAATATTTCTCATAAGAACGCAGCAGTTTCGCAAGCGCTTCCGTCAATTCCATGAATACTCCTGTTGATGCATGAACCAGCAGGCTGCGATCCGGGACACCCCTCTTCGCACAGCTGCAATATATTAATATTCCGTAAATTCTTAAATTTCTATTAAGAAAAAACTATTGCAAGTATATAACAAGAAAAAAGTCGATTCAAGGTTCGTGGTTATGCAGAATCTTGATGTTTTTTAACTTTTTTGATGTTTTTTGCTTCAAAAAAAGGCAGATCTGACCGCAGAGCTTTTATTCCGGAATATTCCGCAGCAGAACAGGACAGGCCGGAATACACAATAAAAAAATCCCCTGAAA
>JAJPXG010000150.1:0-17978 GCA_021205565.1 Lachnospiraceae bacterium
CGACCTTTATGAGCCGTAGTTCTGCTACCACTATATTCCATTTGAATTTGATTTGTTTGATACGGAGACTTTCCGCTCAAACCCGGTGAAGTTTTATATGGGCTGCACAAACGTGGATACGGGTGAGCCGTACTACTATCTCTGTGAGAAGGGTGACGAGCATGATCTGCTTTATATGCAGGCTTCCGCGTCCATGCCGCTTGTGTCGAAGATTGTGTCGGTAGATGGCCTGCGTCTGCTGGACGGAGGCGTTTCTGATTCCATTCCCGTTGAGTGGTTCAGAAGCATTGGCTATGAGAAAAATATTGTCATACGAACCAGGCAGGAGGGGTATCGCAAGAAAAACAGCGCCTTCACAAAGGCAACGTGTCTGCTTTTGCATAAATACCCAAATCTGGCAAAAACCATGGAAAACCGCAGCGAGCACTATAATCTCACGCTGGATGTGATTGCCGATCTGGAAAAAAAGGGAGAGGTTTTTGTCATCAAACCGCCCAAGGAGCCGGATGTGGGACGCATGGAGCATGATCCGGCGAAGCTTCAGAAGCTCTATGACATGGGCAGAAGCGAGGCAGAAAAACAGCTGGAGGGCGTGAAGGCGTTTTTAAGGTAGATTTTCCTGCGACAGACAAAGCCGAGTGGCTATCATTTCTTTACATATATGACACAGAAAGCGTAAATAATAAATGAATGATACAAATAAAGAGAAACTGTCCGCCTGTGTGCGGAATTTTAAACTGCCGCGGTATCATGAGATTCCGACAGTGGGATTGTATCTGGAGCAGGTAACCCGTTATATCTCAGATCTTCTGGCGCCGGTTCAGGAGAACTGCATTACCAACTCCATGGTGTCAAACTATGTGAAAAAGAAGCTGATTGCAAATCCGCACAAAAAACAGTATGACCGTGACCAGATTGCCTATCTGATCTTTATTGCGGCGGCTAAGAGTGTGCTGAGCCTGGATGATATCAGGCAATTGATTGAGCTTCAGCAGAAGACCTATTCGCCTCAGAAGGCGTATGACTATTTCTGCGATGAGATGGAGAATACTCTGGCATATGTGTTTGGCTTAAACAGGACGCCGGATGAGATCGGCAGCGATCCCTTTGAGGAAAAGACTTTGCTGCGCAGCGTGGTTATCGCACTTTCCAACAAAATTTATCTGGAAAAATGTCTGACTGTTATTCGGGAGGACGGCGATTTGCCGCAGTAATCGTAAGTACTGCAGGAATGATTCGAGAATACATCGTGAAAACGAGGGCATTTTAATCAGCACAGAAACAAGATTTGAGGTACCATGGGGAAAAATACATCAATTACTGATACTGACGCTGCTGCACAGCAGAGATATGATAAATTTTATAATACTTTAAAAAAGATGGCGGGGCCGATTTGCCGGTTCCTTTTCGGCATCCGTAAAGAGGAAGAGGTGAAGCTTCCTGTGGAGCCATGCCTTGTGGTGGCCAATCATACCTGTTATTTTGACCCGCTGATTATTGCCATGTGTGTGGATCAGCCGCTGTATTTTGTGGCGGGAGCGAATCTTTTACGTCAGAAAATAGCGGCCTTTGCCGCGGTGAATATTTTTCACAGCATACCCTGCTCCAAAGGAAAAATCAGCGTACAGACGATCCGTGAGATGACAAAGAACCTGAAGGCCGGCCGCAACATTAACATGTTTGCGGAAGGCAACATTACCTATGACGGCGCGACGGCGCCTTTAGCGTCAGTCAACGGGAAGCTTTTCCGATCTCTGCAGTGTACAGTGGTGACTGTTCAGCTTACCGGCGGTTATCAGATTGTGCCGCGCTGGAGCGGCAAATTCTGCAGGGGCAATATTCATGCCAAACTGATGGGTGTCTATACGAAAGAAACGCTGCACGATATGCGGCCGGAGGAGATTCTGGAGCAGGTCAACAGGGATATTTATGTAGAACAGCCGGCAGCGGAGGAAACAGGCGGCAGGACTTATCGCAGGGGTGCGAAGGGCATTCACTATGCACTCTATATTTGTCCCGACTGCGGTGCTGTCGCGAGAATATACGGTAAAGGAAAGAACATTCGCTGCGGCGCCTGCAATCATACCTGGCGCTATAATGAATACGGAAAGATTGAAGGCGGCCGCTTTCAGACGATTTATCAGTGGAACCGCTGGCAGCAGGAGCGTGTCGGAGAAATGGTGCGAAATGGAGAGGAAATTTCTCTGTCAACGCCTTCTGCGAGGCTGTACGCCATCTCAGACAATCACAGCCGCGGCATAAAGGAGTCAGGAACGCTTTCTATGGACAGGGAAAGGTTAATCTGTGGCTCTGCTGTTTATCCCCTGACGGATATTTCCCGCATGGACACCCGCAATAAGGGCGTTATTCTTTTTTCGCTCAGAAACGGCGACTATTTCGAGAGCTCCGCGAAGAAGGGCTTCTCCGGCTTGATGTATAAGACTTTTTTTGAGGCGCTGAAGGAACAGAATCTATGATGGAACAGATGAGTTTATTTGACAGGGAGGTGCCGCAGCCGCTTGCGGCCAGACTGCGTCCCAGAGATCTGGATGAGTTTGTGGGTCAGACGCATCTGCTGGGCAAAGGTAAGGTTCTGCGCCGGCTGATTGAGAGCGATCAGGTTTCCTCCATGATTTTCTGGGGGCCTCCGGGCGTTGGCAAGACGACGCTTGCCCGTATTATTGCCAACCGTACGAGGGCGAAATTTATCGATTTTTCGGCGGTAACCAGCGGGATTAAGGAAATCCGCGAGGTCATGCAGAAGGCGGATGATAACCGCCGCTACGGCGAGAAGACGATTGTGTTCGTAGATGAGATTCATCGTTTTAATAAGGCCCAGCAGGATGCCTTCCTGCCCTTTGTGGAGAAGGGCAGCATCATCCTGATCGGCGCCACTACGGAGAATCCCTCCTTTGAGGTAAACGGTGCTCTTTTATCCCGCTGTAAGGTATTTGTGCTGCAGGCGCTCTCCGCTGAGGATATCACCGTTTTATTAAACCGGGCACTGAAGGATCCCAGAGGCTTCGGCGACATGCAGGTGGAGATGGAGCCGGACATGGTTTTGGCGCTGGCAAATTTCGCCAATGGGGACGCCCGCACGGCGCTGTCGACTCTGGAGATGGTCGTCTTAAACGGAGAGATCAGGGAGGATGGCACAACTGTCGTCACGAAGGAGACTCTGGAGCAGTGTACTTCCAAAAAGTCTCTTTTATACGATAAAAAGGGCGAGGAGCATTATAATCTGATTTCCGCCCTGCACAAGTCCATGCGCAACTCCGACCCGGATGCCGCTGTCTACTGGCTGGCACGAATGCTGGAAGCGGGAGAGGACCCGCTTTATGTCGCGCGGCGCGTGGTGCGCTTCGCAAGCGAGGACGTGGGCTTGGCAGACCCGCAGGCGCTCACTCAGGCAGTAGCGGCTTATCAGGCTTGTCATTATCTGGGCATGCCGGAGTGCAATGTGCATCTGACACAGGCGGTCATTTATGTGGCGATGGCTCCCAAGTCGAATGCCATGGAGGTGGCTTATAATACGGCGAAGGTGGATGCTGTCGAGCAGATCGCCGAACCGGTGCCGTTAGTTATCCGCAACGCCCCGACTGACCTGATGAAGGAGCTTTCCTACGGAGAAGGCTATATGTATGCCCATGATTACGAGGAGAAGCTGACGGCCATGCAGTGCCTGCCGGATTCCCTGCAGGGGAGGGAGTATTACAGACCGACGACTCAGGGCCAGGAGGCGCAGCTGAAGGAACGGCTCGATGAGATTAAGACATGGAAGAAGGAACATAGTCTGGGTGAAAAGAAGGATGCAAACCGTAATTCCTGAAGACCGCAAGCAGGGCAGTCTGTGCATAAAGGATAGGATATGACAGAAAATCGAAAAAAGAGTGTTCTCGTTGCCATGAGCGGCGGTGTGGACAGTTCAGTTGCCGCTTTCCTGATGAAGAATGCAGGTTACGACTGCTGCAGCGTGACCATGCGGCTTTACCGCAGTTTGGACATTGGCCTGAATCAGTTTCATACCTGTTGCTCCCAGAGTGATATCGACGACGCGGCCGACGTGGCGTTTGATCTCGATATTCCCTTCGAAGTGCTGGACTATACGCAGGATTTCAGAACACAGATCATGGAGAAATTCATCCGTACCTACGAAGAAGGCGCCACCCCAAATCCCTGTATCGACTGTAATCGTTTTATGAAGTTTCGTCATCTGTTGGACTATGCCTCTGCGAACGGGATTGCGTATGTTGCTACTGGTCATTATGCCAGAGTGGAGGAGGAAAACGGCCGCTTTTTATTAAAAAAAGGGTGCGATCCATCAAAGGATCAAAGTTACGTTCTCTATATGCTGACGCAGGAGCAGTTAAAACACATCCGTCTGCCGCTTGGAAATCTGACCAAGGATCAGGTTCGTAAGATTGCAGAACAAAACGGCTTTGTCAATGCGCGCAAGCACGACAGCCAGGATATCTGTTTTGTGCCGGACGGTGATTATGCCTCCTTTATGGAGCGATATACCGGACAGAAATTTACACCGGGAGATTTTCTGGATGAAGAGGGCAATGTGATTGGACGGCACCGCGGTGCGGCCCGCTACACACTGGGTCAGCGCAAGGGCCTGGGCCTTGCCATGGGCGAGCCGGTCTATGTCTGTGCGAAGAATATGGCGGAGAACACCGTCACCGTCGGGAGAGAAAGCTCTCTTTTCCATTCGCACCTGATTGCGGATGAGTTAAACTGGATTCCCTTTGATATGCTGCCGGAAGGAATGAGAGTGAATGTCTGTACCCGGTATCACGCAAAGGAGCGGACTGCGGTCGCTTCCATGACAGAGGACGGACGGCTTTTGCTGGATTTTGATGAACTGCAAAGAGCCATGACGCCCGGCCAGTCTGTAGTATTATATGACGGCGATCTGGTGCTGGGCGGCGGGACGATCCGGGAAGTATTCTGAAGTTCTGAAGAGATAAGATGCGCCATTTCAGTGAGATTGCGGAAGAAATGGCAGGGATTTGAAAAACGGTCCGGCAAATTATATTAGGGAGAGACAGGAGCGCATGCAGCAGGTGAAAACAGTGATACGGCGACTGAATAAAGTTCATATCAGAATTGACCTGGAGGAGTATGCCAATCTGTGGATTGTCCGGCTGTTTCAGTCTTATGTGGCGCCGGCGGCGTTATACCTGCTGGCTGCAGCGGTTATTGGCCTCAATGTCCGGCTGATGTTTGACAATGTACTCTGGGGAGACGAGGCGTTCTCTGCCAATACCATCAAAACCTATTGGGCAGGCATTCTGGAGATTTCCTATTATGCGGATAACCATCCGCCTTTATATTATTACTGGGCAAAGGTTTGCGCACAGCTGTTTGGCTACACGGTTCCGGTTTACCATCTGGCATCTTTGATACCCTTTATCCTGGGAATTCTGTTCGCGGTCACAATATTACGGGAGCATTATGGAAAGCTTCCGGCGGCACTTTTTGTGATGATTTCCGGGCTTGGTTCTTCCTGCCTGGAGTATAATCAGGAAGTACGGATGTATTCTCTGGCGTTCTTTTTTATTCTCCTGGCTTACTACAGTTCTTCCCGGGTGATGAGTGGGAAAAGAGGAGCCTGGGCCGGTATGGTGCTCTTTGGGATTGCTGCTGCTTATACGCATTATTATGGGCTGGTGACTGCAGGACTGCTGATTTTTGTAACGGGAGCTGTATACTGGCTGCGCTATCGGGGAAAGACATGGCGAAGGGGCCTTGCGGCGTTAGTACTTTTCATTGCAGCTTATCTGCCCTGGCTGCGGTTTTTATTCCATTCCATGTCCACGGAGGGAAGAAACTGGTGGAATACGGAGGTTCTGGCTTTCAGAGACAGCCTGAAGATGCTCTTTGGCACCGCGGGCATGTGCCGCCCGTTAGCGCTGTTGTTTCTGATCCTGCTGATGATCATTCTGGCAGCGGAATCATCCTTTTTCCATGCGCAGAAGAAAGAGGGGGAAACTTATGTCAGGATTGGCGTTCCCTCTGTGAAAGGATGGTCTGATCAGACCTGGAGTCTGATGATAGGTCTTGTGACGGTGGCGGGAGTATTGATTTTTGCCTATCTGTTGTGTGCATTGTATGCTGCTATCCTGGCTCAGAGGTATCTGTACCCCACCAGTGCCATCGTGTTTCTGATGCTTGTTATGGAATGCAGCCGGGGACTCGAGCTGTGCGCTGATCTGTCTGAGAAAAGCGGGAAGGAATTTATGGAGCGGCTGGGAAAGGGCGCTTTGCTGCTTTTTCTTGCGGTTTTGCTGGTCATTGGCATCCGGAATTACGGGACCTGGAGCACAAAGGTCAATGAGGAGAAAACAGCCACAGAAGCAACGCTTACTCTGATTGGCGATCCGGATCCGGACACCGTATTGGTCAATAGCGGCGTGACTCATCTGGGATGGACGGTATTGTCTTATTATTACCCGGACAATGAAGTGGAGAATGCTGGTTACCAGGATATAGAAGCTGACAGATACTGGTACTTCACATCAACCTGGCTGACGGAGGACGATTTCAATGCTCTGACAGAGGCAGGATATGTGCTGTACGGCTATGGAGAGCAGCAGATTTCAAAATACACGTTTGTTCTGTATTATTTTGAGAGATAAAAAGGAGGAATTATTTTATGTCAACCCCACACAATGGAGCCGAAAAAGGCCAGATCGCGAAGACAGTGCTTATGCCGGGAGATCCCCTGCGCGCCAAATTTATCGCGGATACGTTTCTTGAGAATGTGGAACAGATCAACGAAGTGAGAGGTATGCTCGGGTTTACAGGCACCTATCATGGAAAGCCCGTGACGGTTATGGGCAGCGGTATGGGAATGCCCAGCATCGGGATTTATTCCTATGAGCTGTTTACGGAGTATGATGTGGAGAACATCATCCGCATCGGCAGCGCCGGCAGCTACAGTGAGGAGGCGAAGGTCTACGACGTGGTGCTGGCCACAGCGGCTTACAGCGAGTCTTCCTTTGCACGGATTCAGTCCGGTTATGACAAGGATACGACATATCCGTCTGCAGAGCTGAATAATGCACTGCGTGAGAGTGCGAAGCGCCTGCAGATCCCGGTTATTGAGAAGCCCATTCATTCCAGCGACGTTTTCTACCGCAGGCCTTCAGACGAAAAGTCCACTTACTGGGAGATCATCCGCGATGAACACGGCTGCGTGGCCGTGGAAATGGAGAGCTTCGCTTTGTTTCACAACGCGGCTGTTACCGGCAAAAAGGCAGCCTGTCTGCTGACGATCTCTGACAGCTTTGTGAGTCCTGAAATTACGACGGCCGAGCAACGCCAGAAGACCTTCACTAACATGATGAAGATCGCGCTGGAAGCGCTTTGATGTATTCGGCGTTGGTGTGCATGCGCAGATGAAAGAAGCGTGTGGAAAATATCTTAATCTCCGCCTCCGAAGTGCTGCACCATAAAGCTTAAGACCCAGACAATAATGGGAACTGCGATATCCAGCAGGACAAAACCGTAGAAAAGATTCTGTGTTTCTTCTGTGTGGAAGATGGCTAAAATAAGCGTAATCAGGTACATTGCCGCCAACAGAATGACGCCGGTGACGGCCAGAATACGTTTCCATTTATTTTTCATAGGGAAGGCCTCCTGTCAGTAACCTTATTGTACGGGAAAAAGTACTATTTGAAAAGCCTTTTATTCGGTAATTTTTCACAAAAACCATATTCAAAAGATATTTTTTTTAAAATAATACATACAAATTTATGAAAATATGTTACAATAAGGTATCATGTGAATCGGACTCGGGGAGAGGACCGTTAAGAAGGTATTACAGATTATGTCATGAGGAAGGTGAAGGTTATGAGCATTTTACTGGAAAAAGCGAAATCGATCGTGGAACAGGCATACGGGGACAGAGTGGAGAACGGTGAGCCCTATAAGAACCACGCATACCGCGTGATGGCAGCCATGGACACGGAGGAGGAGCAGATTGTTGCACTTCTGCACGATGTACTGGAGGATTCTGAGATTAAGCTGTATGATCTGCAGGATGCGGGCTTTTCCAAGAAGGTGATCGCGGCTGTGGAGGATCTGACCAAGGGCAACGCGGTGAAGTATTTTGATTACATAGAGGATCTTACCTTGAATCCGCTCGCCACCAAGGTTAAGATCGCGGAGCTGAAGGATAATATGGATGCAGTCCGGGTCAACCGCATGTCCTTTAAGACCTACACGCTGGAGGACAGATGTCAGAAGTCGCTGAATATTCTGGAGGGAGCGGAATAGAGACGTACATATTGCCGGGATGGCAGGCATGAAGCGAAAGTCAGGCTGATGCTCGTGCTGCTGATTGGCAGTCCTGTTTATAAAATCAGAGAAAGAGAGTCAGTTCCTGTGCGGAGCTGGCTCTTTTGTATTGCTACGGCTATGGAATTCAGAATAAATATTGCGTGAATGAAGGCGGATTTTTGACAGTTTGTAGATTGCATGAAAGCGGAAAGTGTGCTAGTATAGCGTTTTGGAAATTACAGGGCATATTGTGGATACGGCCCTGAATATTACATCATACAGCGCGCCACAAGCGGCGCGGGAGGAGTGAGTATGACAGTTTTAGTGAGTCTTTCTGTATGTCTGGTGGGCGGGCTTATGATGTCCCGTATCGCCAAGAAGTTAAATCTGCCGGCGGTTACGGCCTATCTGGTGGCTGGCCTTTTGCTGGGACCGTACTGCATCGGACGTTTGGGCATAGAGGGCCTTGGGTTCCCCACAGCGGAGCTGGTGGAGGAGCTGGATCTGTTCAGTCAGGTGGCACTCGGCTTTATCGCCTTTACCATCGGCAATGAGTTCCACTTAAGTCAGTTAAAGACGATGGGAAAACAGGCCATCACTGTGGGAATCGTTCAGGCTGTGGTTACGACAGCGCTGGTGGATGTGGTGCTGTGCGCCCTGCATTTTATCAGACCGGATGTGATTTCCATATCCTCGGCGATTACTCTGGGCGCGATCGCGGCGGCAACCGCTCCTGCGGCAACGCTGATGGTAGTGCGTCAGTACAAGGCGGACGGCCCGCTGACCAGGCTTCTGCTTTTGGTAGTAGCGATTGACGACGCGGTGGGGCTGGTGCTGTTCTCCGCTTCCTACGGCATTGCGGTGGCGCTGGAGAGCGGTGTGGTCAGTCTGCAGACGATTATTTTAGAGCCGGTGATTGAGATTGTACTTTCTCTGGCGCTGGGCGCTTTAAGCGGTCTGGCTCTGTTCTGGGTGGAGCGTTTCTTCCATTCCCGCAGTAAACGTCTGTCCATATCCATCGGTTTTGTCTTGCTGACGGTAGGGCTTTCCATGGCGGAGTTTGAGGTCGGCGGTGTGAAGGTTGGCTTTTCATTGCTGCTGGTGTGCATGATGACAGGGACTTTATTCTGCAATATCTGTGATTTCTCCGAGGAGCTGATGGCCAGGGTGGACAGCTGGACAGCGCCGCTGTTTGTGCTGTTTTTCGTGCTTTCGGGCGCGGAGCTGAATCTTTCGATTTTGAGCAATCCGCTGGTGCTTCTGGTGGGTGTTCTGTATATCATCAGCCGTTCTGCGGGAAAATATATCGGAGCCTACACAAGCTGTGCCGCCACAAAATGCGCACCGCAGATTACCAAACATCTGGGCATCACGCTACTGCCGCAGGCGGGCGTGGCGTTGGGAATGGCGCTGACTGCTCAGAACCTGGCCGACGGTGCCATGGTGCGCAATGTGGTGCTGTTCTCCGTGCTGATTTATGAGCTGGTGGGTCCGGCGCTGACGAAGCGTTCTCTGATGGCCGCGGGCGAAATCAATGTAGCGGAGAGAACCTCTGCCAGGAAAGCGAATGCAGGCGTAGGGAAGTAAGGATTTTGCGTTGTGCTGCATTAGAAAAAACCGTTGCTTTCATTTGATATAAAATACCGCCTGCACTCATAGTTTACATAATTTTTATGTTTTTTATTTCGTTTTCTCTTGCATAAAAATTCAATAGTGTTATATTTGTAATAGAACAGATAAACACATCTGCTCTGAACGCCGGCTTTTCATGCCTGTACATCATTGAAAGTTCATGGTGTATCGAATGGATGCTGAATATCATTGCGAAACTGATACACCGAAAGCCGGCGTGAACAGAATCAAATGATGGGTGCCTTTTTCAGACGCGCCTGCTGATGAATGAAAGGGGGAATCAATATGAACGTAACGAAATTTACACAAAAATCCATGGAAGCCGTGAACAATTGTGAGAAGATCGCCATGGATTATGGCAACCAGGAAATTGAACAGGAACACCTGCTTTACAGTCTGCTGACCATAGAGGACAGCCTGATCGCCAAGATGATCGAGAAGATGGAGATTCAGCTGCCTTATTTTACGAATCGTGTGGAACAGGCCATCGGGAAGCGTCCCAAGGTCCAGGGCGGTCAGCGTTATATCGGCAATGACTTAAATAAAGCGCTGACTTACGCGGAGGATGAGGCCAAACAGCTAGGCGACGAGTATGTGTCGGTGGAGCATCTGTTCCTTTCCCTGCTCCACTATCCCAACCGGGAAATGAAAGCCATTTTCAAAGAATTTGGTATCACCAGGGAGCGGTTTTTACAGGCACTCTCCACCGTCCGCGGCAACCAGCGCGTGACCAGTGATAATCCGGAGGCTACCTACGATACGCTGAATAAATACGGCGAGGAGCTGGTGGAGAAGGCCCGCGACGGCAAGATGGATCCGGTCATCGGCAGGGATGCGGAGATCAGGAATGTCATTCGTATTCTCTCACGTAAGACGAAGAATAACCCAGTCCTGATTGGTGAGCCTGGTGTGGGCAAGACGGCCGTGGTGGAGGGTCTGGCGCAACGGATTGTGCGCGGTGACGTGCCCGAAGGCCTGAAGGATAAAAAGATATTTTCCCTGGATATGGGAGCGTTGGTCGCGGGCGCCAAATACCGCGGCGAGTTTGAGGAACGCTTAAAAGCGGTGCTGGAGGAGGTCAAAAAGAGCGAAGGACAGATCCTGCTCTTTATCGATGAGCTGCATACCATCGTGGGCGCGGGCAAGACTGAGGGCAGCATGGATGCCGGCAATATGTTAAAGCCCATGCTGGCGCGAGGCGAGCTGCACTGCATCGGCGCGACGACGCTCGATGAGTATCGCAAATATATTGAAAAGGACGCCGCCCTGGAGCGCCGTTTCCAGCCGGTGATGGTGGAAGAACCCACGGTGGAGGACACCATTTCCATCCTCAGGGGCTTAAAGGAACGTTACGAGGTTTATCACGGCGTGAAGATCATGGACAATGCCCTTGTGGCGGCGGCCACGTTATCGCACCGCTATATTTCTGACCGTTTCCTGCCCGATAAGGCGATCGACCTGGTGGACGAGGCCTGCGCCCTGATTAAGACGGAGCTGGACAGTATGCCCACGGAGTTAGACGAGCAGCAGCGCCGCATTACGCAGATGGAGATCGAGGAAGCCGCGCTGAAAAAAGAGGAGGACCACTTAAGCCAGGAGCGTCTGGAAACGCTGCAGGCGGAGCTGGCTGAGCTGCGCGAGGAATTCCAGAATAAAAAGGCCCAGTGGGATAATGAGAAAAAGGGCGTGGAGGGGCTCTCAGGTTTAAGAGAAGAGATCGAGGAGGTCAACCGTCAGATTCAGCTGGCCAGCCAGGCCGGAGATTTAGAGAAGGCGGCGGAGTTAACCTATGGAAAACTGCCTGCCCTGAAAAAGGACTTGGAGCAGCGTGAGGAACTGATTCGCCAGAATGGGGAGAATCGCCTGGTTCACGAGCGTGTGACGGAGGAAGAGATTGCCCGTATCATCAGCCGCTGGACAGGCATTCCGGTTTCTAAGCTGACAGAGGGTGAGCGGACGAAGATTCTGCACCTGGATGAAGTCCTGCATAAGAGGGTCATCGGCCAGGAGGAGGGCGTCACGAAGGTCACTGAGGCCATCCAGCGTTCCAAGGCAGGTATCAAGGATCCATCCAAACCCATTGGCTCCTTCCTGTTTTTGGGACCCACCGGCGTGGGCAAGACGGAGCTTGCCAAGTCGTTAGCGGAGGCTTTGTTTGACGATGAAGCCAACATGGTGAGAATCGATATGAGCGAGTATATGGAGAAATATTCCGTATCCCGCCTGATCGGAGCGCCTCCCGGCTATGTGGGCTATGAGGAAGGCGGACAGCTGACCGAGGCGGTGCGCCGCAAGCCTTACGCGGTGGTGCTCTTTGACGAGATCGAGAAGGCGCACCCGGATGTTTTCAATGTCCTTTTACAGGTTCTGGATGACGGCCGGATTACCGACTCCCAGGGCCGCACCGTGGATTTCAAGAATACGATTCTGATCATGACCTCCAATATCGGTGCGCAGTACCTGACCGAGGGGATTGACGCGGAGGGCAATATCACACCTCAGGCCGAGGAGCTGGTGATGCAGGATCTGAAAAACCACTTCCGGCCGGAGTTTTTAAACCGTCTGGATGAGACCATATTATTTAAACCGCTGACGAAGACGGACATCGGCAGTATCATTGATCTGCTGGTGGCGGATGTCAATAAGCGGCTTGCGGATCAGGAGCTGAATGTGGCTCTGTCCCCTGCGGCGGTGGATTATATCGTAGAGAGCGCCTATGATCCGGTATACGGCGCCCGCCCGTTGAAGCGGTTTATGCAGAAAACAGTGGAAACCCTTTCCGCAAAGCTGATTTTAAATGACCAGGTACAGGCCGGTGATACAATCTATATTGACATGGACAGGGAAAAAGGAGGACTATGCTGCCGAGCGATCCGATGATTTTAATGAGTTTTATCAATTTAAAGCTGAGGGATTATTATGCGACGCTTGAGGACCTTTGTGACGACCTGGATGTGTCCGTAGAGGACGTGGTCGGGCCGCTGACCAGGGCCGGGTTCACATATGACGCGGAGAGGAGAAGGTTTTACTGATACTGAATGCCCCTCGAATGGAAGAGGTTTTCATCATAAATATCTCCGGGTTCTGATATATTGTAACAATAACCCACTTAAGGTGCGAAATTGAATAAAACACACAAAAGAGTATCGACGAAAGCGGTTCTGTACTGGCTGGTGATGTCCATACTCTTTTTTGATATTGTGATGCAGGGGGACCGGCGGCTGAAAAGCAGCCTGGAGACGGATGCAGAGGGCGGTGGGCAGGAAAACAGGGAAGAGGTGTCAGCAGGAGAAAACAATGAAACAGTCGCTGACCCATACCGGGACATCCTGCGCGTTGCCCTGACCTTTGACGACGGCCCACATCCGGTTTATACGCCCATGCTGCTGGACGGTCTGAAAGAGCGCGGTGTGAAAGCAACCTTCTTTGTCACAGGTGAAAATGCGCAGGCATATCCGGAGTTGGTACAGCGCATGAGTGAGGAGGGACATCTGATCGGCAATCATACCTACAGTCATGTGGAGCTGTCTGCGGTTGGACAGGAGATTTTTTTAATAGAGCTGGATCAGACCAGTCAGCTTCTGGAGGAGCTGACCGGCGAAGAGATTCTTTTTGTGCGCCCGCCCTATGGGGAGTGGAATAAGGAGATTGAAGCACTCTGCAATATGTTTCCGGTTTTCTGGGATGTGGATTCCTTAGACTGGAGCAGCAAAAACACACAGGCTGTCGTTAAACGCGTCCTTCAGGGCGTGGAGGACGGAGATATTATTCTCATGCATGACAGCTATTTAAGCACGGTGGAGGCCGTTTTCTATCTGATTGATACGCTTTCTGATATGGGATATGAATTTGTGACCGCAGATGAGCTGGTGATTGATTGACATTCGTACAGATCGGGAGAAGCGGCAGAATAATGATGACGTTTTAAAGGAACGGATGCAGGCATGAAAAAGGAGCGGCTTATAAAAGCCGCTCCATTAAATACTGGTAGATTTCCTGATTATTCCGTTCCCACTTCTCACACATGTTCTGCGCCATTTCCAGATTTGGCACAGACAGCGTCAGATCGACCAGAACGAGATTCTCCTCCTTCGCTGTCATGCGGACCTCGAACGAGCCGCTGGTGGATTTGTAGTAGTTGGCGGAAATGCTGTGTTCATTGCGCAGCTGCATTTCCCGCTCCCTGAAATAATCCGCGATGTCCTTTTTGATGGCGGTGCTGATCCGGTTGGAGAAAAATCCAAGAGTCTCTCTTCCTGCGTCGGTGATGTTAAGATAGGTGCGGTTGCGCACGGTTTCCGGCCGGATAAATCCGGCATCGACCAGCTCACTTTGCGCGTTCTGCAGGGAAAGAAAGTCAGTATATTCCTTTCCCAGAATAAAGTCGCTGATCTGGGCTGTGGTCAGGGGAAAATTCACCTGATCCAGCATATACAGGATGATCAGTTTGTATAAAGTCATAAGTTCCTGTGCCATCGTATCACCCCGTCTGGTTAGCGTTGAAATTGTTACTATTCACGGCTCTCCGCCCACATGCGCAAAAGCGTCCAGCAAGCTGTCCGGCGCAGCAAAAAACGCTGCTCATCTTTTTGCTTATGTGGGTGGAGTTCCTGCTTCACAGGCTACATCGGAAAATACAGTCAATATCTTACGTGCAAGCACGACGATTTTGCCTGTATTTTCCGATGGCCGTGAATAGTAACTTTTGATATCAGATGTTTGCCTTCACCGCGTTCGCAACGGTATCAGCTACTCTGGGATCAAACGCTTCCGGCAGAATGAAGTCTGCATTTAGCTCTTCATCTGAGACCAGGGAAGCAAGCGCCTTCGCGGCAGCCATCTTCATTTCCTCTGTGATCTGCTTTGCTCTGCCCTCTAAAGCTCCCTTGAAAATGCCGGGGAAGGCGATGACATTGTTGATCTGGTTGGGGAAGTCGCTGCGACCCGTACCGACGACAGCTGCTCCCGCGGCCTTCGCGATATCCGGCATGATCTCCGGCTCCGGATTGGCCATGGCGAAAATGATGGGATCCTTGGCCATGCTCTGTACCATTTCTGCGGTGACCATCTTAGCGCTGGATACGCCCACAAAAATATCGGCGCCCTTCAGCGCGTCGGCCAGTGTCCCCTGTTCCTTCTGCAAATTCGTGACCTTAGCCATTTCCTGTTTGATCCAGTTTAAGCCTTCCTCGCCGTCATAAATCATGCCTTTGCGGTCGCAGAGAATCAGGTTCTCAAAGCCGTAATTCATCAAAAGCTTTGCAATGGCGATGCCGGCTGCGCCCGCTCCATTGATCACCACCTTGCAGTCAGCAGCTTTTTTGCCTACAACCTTCAGGGCGTTGATGGATGCCGCGAGTACCACGATGGCGGTACCGTGCTGATCATCGTGGAAGACCGGAATGTCCAGGATTTCCTTCAGCCTCGTCTCAATCTCAAAGCAGCGTGGTGCGGAAATATCCTCTAAATTGATGCCGCCGAAGGCCGGTGCAATCCAGGTCACGGCTTTGATGATCTCCTCGGTATCCTGCGTGTCCAGGCAGATCGGAACCGCATTTACACCGCCGAATTCTTTAAATAAAACGGATTTGCCCTCCATCACCGGCATGGCTGCCTTTGCGCCGATATTGCCAAGTCCTAAAACCGCGCTGCCGTCGGATACCACTGCCACCGTGTTGGCCTTCATGGTATAGGTATAGGCTGCGTCCGGATCTTCGGCAATGACCTTACAGGGCTCCGCTACGCCCGGCGTATAGGCGATGGCCAGATCTTCCCGGGTCTTTACCGGTGTTTTGGACTGGATGTCCAGTTTGCCGTTCCAGAGTTTATGCATTTCAAGTGCTTTTTCATTTGTCGTCATTTTGCGTCATCCTTTATGCTTATAGTATGGTTGAAAACGGTTTCCCGCATTCATGAGTATAGCATTATGTGAGAAAAATGACAAGCATTCGAAGCCTTCTTTTGATTTGACTTTTCGGGGCAGTGTGTTACAATGCTTTGTAGGAAAACGGTTTGAAAAGAAAACCGTAAATGAGAAACGGGCGCATTTCAGACTGAAAAAAGCGCGCCGGAAAGGATAATATGACAGTTACAGAGAGAATACAGGCATTGAGAGCAGAAATGAAGAAGGCAGGGGTAGATTTTTATATCGTACCCAGCGCGGATTTCCACCAGAGCGAGTATGCGGGGGCATATTTTGCCGCGCGTAAGTTTATGACAGGCTTTACCGGTTCCGCAGGGACGGCGCTTTTTACGGATGAGGAGGCTTATCTGTGGACGGATGGCCGTTATTTTATCCAGGCGGCGCAGCAGCTTCAAGGCTCGACCATCACGCTGATGAAGATGGGAGAACCTGGTGTTCCCACTCTGGAAAAGTTTCTGGAGGAGCATGTGAAGGAAGGACAGACCATTGGTTTCGACGGCCGTGTGGTGTCCAAGGGCATGGGAACCAGGTACACTGAAATTGCAGAAAAAAATGGCGCTTCGATCTCCTACAGAGAGGATCTGATTGATAAAATCTGGACAGATCGTCCCGCATTGTCCACGAATCCGGCTTTTCATCTGGATATACAGTATACCGGCGAGACCGCTGAGAGTAAGCTTGCCCGTATCCGTGAGGAGATGACAAAAGAGGGCGCTGACCTCCATGTGCTGACGACGCTGGACGATATCTGCTGGACCTTTAATTTCAGAGGGGATGATGTGAGATATTCTCCGCTGGTATACAGTTACTGCCTGATCGCGATGGATCATGTGGATCTGTACATGGATGCGGCCAAGGCTGATCAGCAGATGCTGGATGATTTTGCCAAAAATCAGGTTACCATTCACCCCTACAACGATATTTATCAGGATATTCAGAAGCTGACCGGCGGCCATACGCTGTTACTGGATCCGGGGCGTTTAAATTACGCGCTCTACAATCTGATTCCTGAAGATGTAACAAAGGTAGAGAAGAGAAATCCTGAGATACTGATGAAGGCTGTCAAAAACGAGACGGAGATTGCCAATATCCGTCAGGCGGAATTAAAGGACAGCGTGGCGCATGTGCGTTTCATGAAATGGCTGAAGGAGAACGTGGGCAAAGAAAAGATCACGGAGATCAGCGCTTCCGATAAGCTGGATGAGTTTAGGGCCGAAATGGGCAATTTCCTGCGGCCGAGCTTCGGCCCCATCAGTTCCTATGGCGAGCACGGAGCGATTGTCCATTATTCCGCGACACCGGAGACGAATGTGGAGCTGAAACCGGGTGCTCTGTATCTGACCGATACCGGCGCGGGCTTTTATGAGGGCTCAACGGATGTCACACGCACCTATGCTCTGGGCGAAGTTCCGCAGATCATGAAGGATCATTTCACGCTGGTGGCGATCAGCAACTTAAGTCTGGCCAATGTGAAGTTTAAGGAAGGCGCCTGCGGCCAGAACCTGGATTATGAGGCGCGCCGTCCATTCTGGGAGAGAAATCTGGACTTCAATCACGGTACCGGGCATGGAGTTGGTTATCTTTTAAATATTCATGAAGGTCCCGCCGGCTTCAACTGGCGCATCCGGGAGGGTGCTTATACACCGCTTCAGGAGGGGATGGTCATCACCGACGAGCCGGGGATCTACATTGAGGGCTCCCATGGTATCCGCTTGGAAAATGAGGTGCTGGTGAGAAAGGGAGTCAAAAACGCCTATGGGCAGTTCATGTATCTGGAGACGCTGACATTGATTCCTTTTGATCTGGACGCGATCAATCCCGATCTGATGAGTGAGCGGGAGAAGGAGTGGCTGAATGCATATCACCGGAAGGTCTATGAAACCCTCTGCCCGATGCTGAATGTGGAAGAGCAGGAGTGGCTTAAGAAATATACAAGAGCCATCTGAAAACATACAGAAAAGCCGCCTCAGACAGAGGCGGCTTTTCGTATGTTTATGTTTATGCCAGAATCGGCTTTAATGCTTCCGCGAGCTGATCCTTCTGCGCCTGTGCTTCTGCGACATCCTTGCCAAGCGTGGTGAAGTAGGTTTTGATCTTCGGCTCGGTGCCGGAGGGACGTACCACGGTGGTGGCG
>JAJPXG010000150.1:17988-44177 GCA_021205565.1 Lachnospiraceae bacterium
CCCCTCGGGGGGAGCTTTCGTTTTTGACCGGGGGGGGGGGCCGGTTGGTCCTACCCCGGGTGGTGGCGCCGCCTTCGAGGGCGTAAATCAGGACGTTTGCGGCCGGAAGGCCAGTCTCTTCAGGCTTCTGGTAGTCGGTCACCTTCGTGACTGCATAGCCGCCGATTTCTGTGGGCGGATTGTCGCGCAGACCCTGCATGATGGAGCTCATCTTATCCATGCCGGTGAGACCCGGGAACTCAAAGCTGTCCACCTTATTTAAGTATCTGCCGTACTGGGCGTAGAGCTCTTCCAAGTGCTCCTTGATGGAGCTGCCGATGGAGCGGTAGTAAGCCGCCATCTCGCAGATCAGCATGGAGGCGATGACGGCGTCCTTGTCACGGACATAAGGACCTGCCAGGTAGCCGTAGCTTTCCTCGAAGCCGAAGATGAAGCGATCTACCTCGCCGGCCGCTTCCAGATTTGCGATCTGATCGCCGATCCACTTAAAGCCGGTCAGAACGTTTCTCATTTCCACACCATAGTGTGCAGCCACTGCGTCTGCTAAAGGTGTGGAAACGATGGATTTCACTGCGACAGGTTTCTCGGGCATGGTGCCTTTCTCAATGCGGCCTGCGCAGATATAATCTAATAACAGAACACCCATTTCATTGCCGCTGACGAGTTCATAGGAGCCGTCCGGACACTTCATGGCGATGCCGACACGATCCGCATCCGGGTCGGTGGCAAGCATTAAGTCCGCGCCGGTCTGCTCAGCCAGCTTCAGACCCTGCTCCAGAGCCGCGTAAATCTCGGGGTTGGGATAGCTGCAGGTGGTGAAGTAGCCGTTCGGATATTCCTGATCCGGTACGATGGTGATGTCTTCGATACCGATATCATTCAGAACATGAGTGACAGGCACCAGGCCGGAGCCGTTCAATGGGCTGTAAACCAGCTTTAATCCCGCGGTTTTACACAGACCCGGACGAACCTGGCGGGCTTCGATGGCTTCGTAGAAGGCTTCCTTACAGTCGTCGCCGACAAAGCGGATCAGACCGTCCTCCACGCCCTGCGCGAAGGAGATGTATTTCGCACCGGTCAGGACATCTGTTTTCTGAATCTCAGCGTAAACAATCGCGGCGGCATCATCGGTCATCTGACAGCCGTCGGGGCCGTAGGCCTTGTAGCCGTTGTATTTGGCGGGGTTGTGCGACGCGGTCACCATGATGCCGGCGTTGCACTGATAGTAGCGTGTCGCGAAGGAGAGGGCCGGAACGGGCATCAGCGCGTCGTAGATTCTGACCTTAATCCCGTTGGCGGCAAGTACACCGGCCGCGGTTTTGGCGAAAACATCGCTCTTTAAGCGGCTGTCATAGCTGATGGCGACCAGCTGATTGCCGCCCTGGGTCTTGACCCAGTTGGCCAGGCCCTGCGTGGCCTGACGTACCACATAAATATTCATACGGTTGGTGCCGGCTCCCAGCACGCCGCGAAGGCCGGCGGTGCCAAATTTCAATGCTACCGCAAAGCGATCCTTGATCTCGTCATCATTTCCTGCGATCCTGGCCAGTTCAGGCTTCAGATCCGCGTCTTCCAGATTGGCGGAAAGCCAACGCTTGTAATCATCCTGATACATGTCATACACTCCAATTCCTATGATAGTAAAAATTTGGACATAATGCCATATTTTTCCCTTTCACTATACCGCTTTTTGTGTAGTGTGTCAATGAAAAATACAGCGGCTGTACCGGTAAGATTTGTAAAAATATAAACAGTTAATTAAATTTGTGGAAAGACGATATAACGTCCCACAAATGAAGGACAATGTGCTATAATCAGATAAGGGATAAAAGAATACCCGGATATTGGTTTATATAACAACCTCCGGATTTCAGACCGGCAGCCTTTCAGGATGAGAGCGGGTATCTTATTTCTCAGAAATTGATGAAAGAGAGGGAAGACGAATGGAGCGGAATGATGTAAACGGGAAAAGCGGAGTCTCTTATGAGGATGCTTTCAGGGAGATTACCACACAGATGGTATCGGAAGTCGCCTTAGCCTACGGCAAAAAAGAGAACGGCGAGTACACAGTGGAAGATTACTACGCGCTGCCGGACGATCAGCGGGTTGAACTGATCGACGGCTTCTTCTTTGACATGGAAGCGCCGGGGTTCAAACACCAGCAGGCTGTTGGCGAGATTTACCGGCAGATTGCCAATTATATCGCGGACCGGGGAGGCAGCTGTCTGCCTTTTGTGTCGCCGGTGGATGTGCGCCTCGACTGCGATAACCGGACGATGGTGCAGCCGGATGTCGGGATCGTCTGTGACCGGGACAAGGTGAAGCGGTGGGGAATTTTCGGAGCACCCGACTTTCTCATTGAAGTGCTGTCCCCGTCCACCAGGATGAAGGATATGCTGATCAAAAAAGGCAAGTATCAGCGTGCCGGCGTGCGTGAATACTGGATGGTGGATCTGCGCCAGAGGAAGGTCCTGGTTTACCTTTTCGAGACCATGGACGAAAAGGAGGGTCCGGCGATTTACGGGCTGGAAGACCGGATTCCCATCAAGATCTACAATGGGGACCTGACTGTGGACATGAGCGTCATGCTGTCCTGGGCACAGGCGGAGTATCCGGAATAAAGGGATCCAAGATGCGTTCGGTGAGCAGCATCATGAAATCCTGTTACGATTCGCAGCCATTTTCATATATGAGCATGAGCGTCTGCTGAGAATAGTAACAAATTTAAAAAAAGAAAAACAGGGCTTGACAGAAGAAATGGATTTGTGTATACTTACAGATAGTTAGAGATAGCTAACTAATTTCCTCCATATTAAATGTCGTTAAACAGCATAAAACAAATCCTTTCCATATGGGCGTCCGCAGCAATGCGAACGCCCCTTTCCATTTCGTGATATTCCGGCTTGCTGCGGTCAGAGCACTTTCCGGTTGTATTTTCAAATGAAAAAATCCTCCCTGTGTTGTTCAGACAGGGAGGATACGCTTTGTCAATTGATTTTACCGTCAGGCAGTTGCCTGAGGCTGCTTTGCAATATCCGCGTTCAGTTCTTTATAGACAGAAACGATGATGCAGACAGCAATGATAAATGTCAGGATATCCGCAGTCGGGAAGGAGTACAGAATTCCGTTCAGGCCGAAAAAGATCGGCAGAATAAGGGGAAGAGCCACGCCAAAAACAATTTCACGCGCCAGTGAAAGCATGGTGGACAGGAAGGCTTTGCCCATGGCCTGCAGGAAAATAAAGGTTCCCTTGTTGATCATGGACAGCGGTACCATGCACAGATAAATGCGGAAGGCGCGAACCGCGAACTGCGTATAATATACCGATTCGTTGCCTGCACCGAAAATACCGATCAGCTGATAGGGCAGCACCTCCACGATGAAGAGAGAGACCAGCCCCAGAACAAGCTGTGCAATCAGTACGCTTGTAAAGAGCTGCTTGGCACGATCCTTTCTGCCTGCACCGATATTATATCCCACAACCGGAATGGTCCCGGCGGAGATGCCGATGCAGATGGAAATCATGACCTGATAGAACTTCATGACGATACCGATGACCGCCAGAGGAATCTGCGTCAGCTCCGCCTGTCCGTAAATCTCATCCAGTGCCGCGTATTTCGAACACATGCTGTTGACCGCCGCCATGGAGACCACCAGGGAAACCTGGGACAGGAAACTGGTGATGCCAAGTGTCAGAAACCGCTTCATTAAGTGTGGCCAGAAGCCAAAGCTTTCTTTTGTAAGGGTTACGGCCTTCATGTGGAAGAGATACCAGATGGACAGAACCGCGGTCAGAACCTGACCGATCACGGTAGCAACAGCTGCGCCCATCATGCCCCATTTGAAAATATAGATGAAGATGGGATCCAGAATCAGGTTTGTGATGGCGCCGGCGACTGTGGAGGCCATGGCAAATTTCGGACTGCCATCCGAACGGATGATGGGATTCAAGCACTGGCCAAACATATAAAAGGGAATTCCCAGTGTAATGTAGAAAAAGTATTCCTTAGCCAGGGTATAGGTTTCGTTATTTACAGTTCCGCCGAACATGGCGATGATCTGATCTGAGAAAATCAGATAGATGGCTGTCACGACGATGCTGCATACAATGCAGAGCAGGACGGAATTGCCCACGCTTCTGTGCGCGTCATCATTTCGCTTTTGTCCAAGGCAAAGGCTGACGAAGGCGCAGCAGCCGTCGCCGATCATGACGGCGATCGAGAGCGCCAGAACTGTCAGCGGGAAAACCACTGTGTTGGCTGCGTTGCCGTAGGAGCCAAGATAGTCGGCGTTGGCAATGAATATCTGATCCACGATATTGTACAGGGCCGCTACCAGAAGAGAAATAATGCAGGGGACGGAGTATTTGCGCATCAGCGTCCCGATTTTTTCTGTTTCCAGAAATTGATTTGTTTTTGACTGTTCCATTGTAACCTCCCAAAATATAAACTTTTGCGGACTGTCTGCGCCTTCGGTCGGTTGGTTCGGTCCGCGATATTTCACCAAAAAAGAACAGCGCGTAAACCAGCCGGATTTATACCTTTTGGCTACACACTGTTCTTAGTGATAAAATATTAACATATCTGAAAAGAAAAGTCAAAAAACAACCTGCCGAAAAATTGCCGCTTTTTTTCCGGTAAAATTGGTGTGTTTTTCAAAGGAAAAGTGACTTGACAATTCCCTGGAAAGGAATATCATGAAATGAAAGCAGTAATACCATTTCATAAACATGCAATGTACCGGTCTGCGCCGTTGTGCGGATCATCTGATAAGTTCATTCTGAAAATCCCTGATAAACTTCATACGGGAAATACGGATTTCCTCCATGGCTCTGGAACCGGAACCGATTCCGCGGATGTGCGTGATATCCGCATCGGTCATTCTGAGCAGATCGCCGACAGTACGAAGCCCCTGACAGTGGGAGAGTGCGTTTGTGGTTCGGCTGGAAAGAGAAAGATACGAGAGAGGATACTGATCCGCTGTCTGGAGCAGAGGCAGGGAAGAACTCGTCTTACCAGTGCTGCTGAAAACCGATGCATTGAATAAAATCAACAGAGCCTGGAGCGTATCAGGATTTTTCAAAAGGCCCTGAAGCCTTTCAGCGTCAGAAGGGTCGGTAAGGGGCAACTCATGCTGAAAAATCTCATTTGCTGCATAATCTGTGAAGGCCTGATCGATGAGCCGGATGATGTCCTCTTTCATATAAGTCATAGCCGTATCCTTCTGGCAGCCGCGTACAGCGGATATTTAACAACGTGGGCATCATCCACTCACCTGTCTTATGACTTCTGAAATACATATACAAAGTGAGAGACTCTCTGAATTACAAAAGAAAATGAAATTTTATCTTGCCTCACATTTACAACCGATTATAGTATGGCATAGCTTACAATCGGTTGTAAATGTGAGACAAATCGTTTTCAATTTCAGGGAGATGGATTGTATGCCGAAGCCAAGGTCAGGAACCGGTGAGAAGAATTTAATAGGAAAGCACCTGATCCAGCTTCGCAAAATGCATGGTTACTCCCAGCGGGATCTTTCTTATCGCCTGCAGCTTCTGGGCTTTGATATGGACAAAAATGTGATCACCAGGATAGAGACCAACCGCAGATTCGTGACAGATATTGAGGTACAGGCAATCTGCCAGGTGTTCGGAGTCGCTTATGAGACGCTGATCGATGGGGAAGGGCTTACGGTCGCGGAGACGGTTTGCTGAAGCATGGTATGATTTGAACAAAAAAGACAGCTGTCACTTTCCTGACAACTGTCTTTTATCATCTGCGGAAGATGGGACTTGAACCCACACGCTGTAAACCAGCACAAGATCCTTAGTCTTGCTCGTCTGCCAATTCCGACACTTCCGCGCGCTTAAACAAGCAAGAGATATAATACTATTTCGTGACAAAAAAGTCAAGGGCTTTTTTTAATTTCATAACTGTTTCATGATTGCTACTGTGAATGGCAACATACCGATGTCACTGTGCCCGGCCCCAGCGTTCGGGCAGAGGGCGTCCGGCCAGCTTCTCGACCTGTTCCATCTGGCGGCGGTAGTAACGGTTTAAGAGCTTCCGGGTTTCGGGAAGCATCTTTTCGCTGCCGGTGTCCGGCCTGGTGAGATGCCCCATGAACCAGTCGTAAATGGCCATGAAACGCTTGAAAAAGTCAGGACAGCGTCGTCCAAGGCTTAAAAACTCAAAGAACAGGTAATAAAACGCCTGCATGATCTTTAAAGCAAGCGGCGAGAGAGGTGCGACCGCTTTGAAGTTTGTCTCGTTGCTTTTGACAGGGAACACCATGTTGGAATCTTCGGGAATGCCCAGAAAATGCAGGATGTCCTTTGTTACAGCCTCCTGGTCGGAGACAAAATCCTCAAAAAAAACCAGCGTCATGTTGGAACGGGGGAAGTAGCGCAGGTACTCTTTGATGAGTGTCGCGTAATTGCCCTGGGAAAAGCACATATATTTGAAACGCTTTTTCATGATGCTGCGGCGATGTTCTTTGTTTAAAAGGACGGAACGGACATAGTGGTCAAAGCCTTCGGCGTGACCGTGCTTTAAGTCGTAGGATACAGCTGATACGGGCAGAAAGCCAAGTGCCAGAAAATATTTATAGGCGGAGTAGCAGCGGTCTGCCGGGTCGCGCATCATAAAGACGAGTTTCGTGTTCGGTGCGAAATCTTTCCCGACCCATTTGGCGCAGTTTGAGTAGCCGAGACCGGCGTTCACCTCCCCTGCGATGAGCTTGTGACGACCCGTGAAGGGGTCAGTGCATTGTTCTGGTTTACCCGGCTCATGCGGGTGGGGGGAATTCCCTGCCGTGTCGGGATCTGTGTATGACAGAGAAGCCTTCACGGATTGCTCACCTGATACGTCAGCAACAGGTTCACCCGCCGTATTCTGCGCCGCACCGGTATCTGTATGACCGCGTCTTCCCGTGATCAGTCCCACTTCACAGACACTGTCCGTTTTACCTAAAACCGCCTCCACATAATGTCCGAAATATCTCTTACAGTACCATCTGCGCCCGAGCAGAGGACGCATGAGGGGAACCCGGTAAAACATGGGCTCCTTGACGTCCTCCGTAAGATAAACGTGTCTGTTTTTTTTCAGCAAATCATAAAGAGACGTGGTTCCGCATTTCTGAAAACCAATGCATATAAATGACGGCTCCATGAAAACCTCCTCAGAATGGATGATCCAGATAGGGCGCAAGCTTTTCCATAATATCGTTGACACTGTCCTCGACGGAGCGCCCGACGGTCTCTACCACGATATCCGCTTTTTCGGGTGCTTCATAGGGGCTTGAGATGCCGGTGAAATCCTTGATTTCACCGCGGCGCGCCTTACTGTAAAGGTTTTTGGTATCGCGGCTTTCACATTCCTCTAAGGGTGTGTCAACGAAAACCTCAATAAAGGAATCACCGATAATCTGACGGGCGTTTTCCCGATCCCTGCGGTAGGGGGAAATGAATGCGGTCAGCACAATCAGGCCGGCGTCATTCATCAGCTTCGCTACCTGCGCGATCCGGCGGATGTTCTCTATCCGGTCGCCCTCGGAAAAGCCCAGGTCGCGGTTCAATCCCAGACGGATATTGTCACCGTCTAAGACCATGGTGTGTTTATTCATGGAATATAGCCGCTTCTCCAGGGCGTTGGCAAGTGTAGACTTGCCGGAGCCGGAAAGGCCGGTAAACCAGATGGTCAGCGGCTTCTGTCCCAGATTCATGGAACGGGTCTCTCTGGTGATGTCAAAATTCTGCCAGAAGAGGTCGCCGTAACCGGCGGTTGTGGTCTTGACAACGCCGCAGGCGCAGGTATGATGAGTGACCTGGTCAATTAAAATCAGTTCGCCCATGGTGCGGTCAGCCTCGAAGGTATCCAGAATGATTTTGTCCGCCACCACCAGGCTGCATTCCGCAATCTCGTTTTTATACAGCTTATCTGCCGGAATATGACTGCCGTTGTGGATGTCAATTTTGTGCTGAATTTCCATAACGGTGGCGTTGGTCATACGGGTGCCAAGCTTTAAAATATAATTGATGCCGGGGATCATCGGCGTCTCATCCATCCACAGCAGGGTACAGGTAAAGTCCTTGCTGATGGGGTGCCCCTTGCCCTTTACCAGTACACAGCCCCTGGATATGTCTATTTCACGGTTTAACTGCAGCGTGACCGGTTGGCCGGGAACGGCTTCCTTTACATGATCAAAACCGCACAGGATATCGCTGACAAGCGCTGTCTCGCCACTGGGCAGGCTTTTGACCTCGTCGCCGACACGAATGGTTCCACTCTCAATCTGCCCCTGGTATCCTCTGAAATTCAGATTGGGGCGGCAGACCCTCTGTACGGGCATGGTGAAATCCCGGTCGATGGGCTGCGCAATCTCCACCTGGTCTAAATATTCCAAAAGAGACGGGCCATGGTACCAGGAAATGCGGGCGGAATTTTTGGTGATATTGTCGCCCACTGTAGCGGAGACTGGAATAATCATCAGGCTGTCTACGGGGAACGGCTTGGTCATCTGCTGGATGGTATTGGTAATTTCTCTGAAGCGTTTGTGGTCGTAACGGACCATGTCCATTTTATTGACTGCAAAGACGAAGTCCCTTATGCCCATGAGAGAGCAGATACGGGTGTGGCGCCTCGTCTGAATCTGGACGCCCTTGGAAGCGTCAATTAAAATTACGGCCAGCTGCGCAAAGGATGCCGCAACGGCCATATTTCTGGTATATTCCTCATGGCCGGGCGCGTCCGCCACGATGTAGCTGCGCTCGTTGGTCTTGAAATAGCGGTAGGCCACGTCGATGGTGATGCCCTGTTCCCGCTCGCTCATCAGGCCGTCCAGGAGAAGAGAGTAGTCAATCTGGCCGTCACGGCTGCCAACCTTGCTGTCTAACTCCAGCGCCTGTTTCTGGTCGGCATAGAGCTGCTTGGTGTCGTAGAGCATATGGCCGATGAGGGTGCTTTTTCCGTCATCTACGCTGCCGCAGGTCAGAAATTTCAATAAGTCTTTCATCTAAAAATAGCCCTCCCTCTTGCGGCGCTCCATGCTGCCGGCCGCCTCGTGGTCGATCACACGGCTGGTCCGCTCGGAATAGACTGCTCCCAGGGTTTCTGCGATGATTTTATCCAGGGTGTCCGCGTCGGATTCCATGCCGCCGGTCAGCGGGTAGCAGCCAAGGGTACGGAAACGGATTTTTTTATATTCGATCTTCTCACCGGGGCGGAGTTTTAAGCGGTCGTCGTCAACCATGATAATATTGCCGTCGCGCTCAATGCAGGGGCGCTCTTTTGCAAAATACAGGGAGACGATGTCGATATTCTCTCTCTGAATATACTGCCAGATATCGGCCTCAGTCCAGTTTGACAGTGGGAAAACGCGGATGCTTTCGCCTTTGTGAATGCGGGTATTGTACAGCTTCCACATCTCCGGGCGCTGATTTTTGGGATCCCAGGCCTGCTCGGTATTGCGGAAGGAGAAAATGCGCTCCTTGGCGCGGGACTTTTCCTCGTCGCGGCGGCCTCCGCCGAAGGCCGCGGTGAAGCCATATTTCTTCAAAGCCTGCTTTAAGGCCTGGGTTTTCATGATATCGGTATAGGCTGCGCCGTGGTCAAAGGGATTGATTCCCTCCCGCACACCCTCTTCATTGGTGTAAACCAGCATATCCAGGCCGTATTTGGCAGCCATGGCGTCGCGAAATTCAATCATTTCGTGGAATTTCCAGGTAGTATCGATGTGAAGAAAAGGAAACGGGGGATTTTCCGGATAGAAGGCCTTGCGCGCCAGATGCAGCATCACAGAGCTGTCCTTCCCGATTGAGTAAAGCATCACCGGCTTTTCACATTCGGCGGCAACCTCACGCATAATATAGATCGCCTCCGCCTCCAGTGTGCTTAAATGATCCAGAGTGTTCAAAACGTTCTCCTTTCAGCTCATAATTCTTCCCTTGATTATAAAAAAAGTCCCATGGCCTGTCAAGAACGCCGACCGCTGCCATGTTTAAACTTTTGATAAATTTTTTGCGAAATGAATCAAATTTTTCTTTTGAAAAAGAGGATTTTGGGGGATTTGTGTAGAATAATCAGTCAGAGAGAATCCTGAGGAGGTGCAGATGACGGTGGCGAATACGTCGATCAGAGAGAGCCTGGAGCAGTGGGAAAGGGAATATTTAAGTTCATACGCGTCTTTAAGCTGTCTGAGCAGGGGAAGAGAACGATATGAAGAGCCCTGCGACATCAGGCCGATCTATCAGAGAGACCGGGACCGCATTCTCCACTGTAAGTCATTCAGGCGGTTAAAGGATAAGACGCAGGTCTTTTTAACGCCTAACGGGGATCATTACAGGACGAGACTGACGCATACGCTGGAGGTGTCTCAGATTGCCCGTACGATTGCCAAGGCGCTGCGGATGAACGAGGATCTGACAGAAGCCATTGCCTTAGGACATGATCTGGGTCATACACCCTTCGGACATGCCGGGGAGCGGGCCTTAAACCGGGTCAGCCCATATGGCTTTGTCCACAGCGAGCAGAGTCTGCGCGTGGTGGAGAAGCTGGAAAAGGAGGGTCAGGGGCTGAACTTAAGCTGGGAGGTGCGCGACGGGATTGTCAATCATCAGACCGCCGGCAAACCGTCCACGATGGAAGGGAAAATTGTGCGTCTCTCCGACAAGCTGGCCTACATACATCACGATATGGATGACGCCATCCGTGGGGGGATTCTGACTGAGAGCGATATTCCGGTGGAGATTCGCAGGACGCTTGGCGACAGCGGGACCGCCAGGCTTGACCGCATGGTGCATGATATTATTGTCAGCTCGCAGGATAAGCCGGATATCAGCATGTCCTCTGAGATTCAGAAAAGCATGATGGATCTGCGTGCCTTTATGTACCGGGAGGTATATGTCAATCCTGTGGTGAAGGCGGACGAGCAGAAGGCGGAGAAGATGGTCGAAGCCCTGTACGGATACTATCTGGAGCACATGCAGGAGCTGCCGGAGGATATTTTAAGACCCTATCTGGAGGGGGAAGCGAAGGAAGTTGTCGTCTGCGACTATGTGGCGAACATGAGTGACAAATTCGCCATTACCACCTTCCAGAATCTGTATATTCCCCGCTCCTGGCAGGGATAGAAAGGCAGCAGGCCGGTATCCGTTCGGAGAATCCTTTCCTGTGCAGGCAGGGACAGAGAAAAGAGGAAACGTGTATTATTCTGATGAAATTATAGAGGAAGTCAGGACCAGGAACGACATTGTCGATGTGATCGGTGCTTCCGTGAAGCTTAAGAAGAGCGGAAGCTCGTATGTCGGGCTGTGCCCTTTTCATAATGAAAAGAGCCCATCCTTCTCTGTGTCGGGGCAGAAACAGATGTATCACTGCTTCGGCTGCGGCGCCGGCGGCAATGTCATTACCTTTGTCATGAATTATGAAAATTATACCTTTCAGGAGGCACTGAAGTTTCTTGCCGACCGGGCGGGTATTTCCCTGCCGGAAGAGGAAGATTCTCAGCAGAACCGGGAACGGCGCAATAAACGGGACCTTCTGCTGCAGGTGAATAAGGATGCGGCCAATTATTTTTATGTGCAGCTGCGTTCTGAGAGAGGAAGGCAGGGGTATGAATATTTAAGTGGTCGGGCCCTTACGGACGAGACGATCAGGCATTTTGGCCTCGGCTATTCCAACAAGACTGCGGCGGACTTGGCCGCATACTTAAGACAGAAGGGCTACAGTGACGAGCTTCTGGTTGAGGCGGGGCTTTGTACACATGATGAGCGTTTTGGCTTCCACGACAAATTCTGGAACCGGGTGATGTTCCCTATTCAGGATGTAAACCACCGGGTCATTGGCTTCGGCGGCCGTGTGATGGGGGACGGCAAGCCCAAATATTTAAACAGTCCGGAGACACCGGTTTTTGATAAGAGCCGCAATCTTTACGGCCTGAACTTCGCACGGACCAGCAGGGCGGGCAATTTCATCCTCTGCGAGGGCTATATGGACGTGATTGCCATGCATCAGGCGGGCTTTACGCAGGCGGTGGCTTCCCTGGGAACGGCCTTCACGTCGGGACAGGCCTCCTTAATCCGCAGGTATGTGGATGAGGTGCTCTTAGCCTATGACAGCGACGGCGCGGGTGTGAATGCGGCGCTGCGTGCGATTGGTATTTTAAAGGAAGCCGGTCTGTCCGGCCGGGTCATTAACATGGAACCGCATAAAGACCCGGACGAATTTATCAAAGCCGAGGGCCGGGACGCCTTTGCGGAGCGGATTAAAAAGGCCGAGGACGGTTTTTTATTTGAAATCCGGATTCTGCGGCGCGGCTTTGATGTGGAGGATCCGGCGCAGAAGACGAAGTTTGAGATGGAGCTTGCCCGCAGGCTGTCGCAGATTGAAAATGAAATTGAGCGGGAGAATTATCTCACCGTTACTGCGAGAGAATATTATATTGACCCGGAAATCCTGCGTAGAATGGTGAAAAGCCTGGCGGCTGCCGGTGCGCAGGTAAAGCCTGTCGAACGACCGAAGACCGCTTCCGGCAAAAAGCAGACTGCAGAGGATAACCGCAAAAAGACGCAGCGCATGCTGCTCACCTGGATTACGGACGAGCCTGAGATTTATGATAAAATCAAAAAGTACATACAGGCCGCGGATTTTACAGACGAGCTTTACAGCAGGGTGGCCGGACTTCTTTTTGATGAGCTGGAGGCGGGAAGGTGCGATCCCGCAGGGA
The DNA here is from genome assembly GCA_021205565.1 of Lachnospiraceae bacterium. Lineage (GTDB taxonomy): Bacteria > Bacillota > Clostridia > Lachnospirales > Lachnospiraceae > RGIG6307. The sequence goes on from JAJPXG010000150.1 coordinate 30,715, forward strand.
TTATCTCGAAGTTTGAGGATGAGGAGGAGCAGCGTCGTGTCGCGGCTCTTTTCCACACCCGTCTGCCTGGGATAGATAACGAAGCACAAAAGGAAAAGGCTCTGCACGATATTGTGTGCGCGGTCAAGCAGTACAGTTATGAATATTACGCTCAAAGACAGGGGACGGATTTAAATGCCCTGCAGCAGGTAATCGCCTCAAAACAAGCCCTGGAGGAGCTTTTGAGAGCGCATATTCTTTAAACGTAAGATTATACTAATAATAATGGAAGGATGGACCATCATGGACGAAAACACAATGGCAAAATATGAGGAGAAACTGAAGGCACTCCTGGCTTTAGGCAAATCCAAGAAAAATATGCTGGAGTATACGGAGATTGCTGACTTCATGGCGGAGCTGAATTTAAGCTCCGAGCAGCTGGATAAGGTTGCGGACAGCCTGGAGCGCAGCGGTATCGACGTACTTCGGATTCCGGCGGATGACGATATGGAGCTGATCGATGAGGATTTACTGCTTAACGATGAGGAAAGTGTGGAAATCGAGAATATCGATCTGACCGTACCGGACGGTGTCAGTACCGAGGACCCCGTGCGTATGTATTTAAAGGAAATCGGCAAGGTGCCGCTTCTCACCGCGGAGGAGGAAATCGAACTGGCCAAGCGGATGGAAGAAGGCGATGAGGAGGCTAAAAAGCGTCTCGCCGAGGCAAATTTGCGTCTGGTGGTCAGTATTGCCAAGCGTTATGTGGGCCGGGGAATGCTTTTCTTGGATCTGATTCAGGAAGGAAACCTGGGACTTATCAAGGCAGTGGAGAAGTTTGATTACCGCAAGGGCTATAAATTTTCTACTTACGCTACCTGGTGGATCCGCCAGGCAATTACCCGCGCGATCGCCGATCAGGCAAGAACCATCCGTATTCCCGTCCATATGGTGGAGACAATCAATAAGTTGATTCGTGTGAGCAGACAGCTTCTGCAGGATCTGGGGAGGGAACCCACCCCGGAGGAAATTGCCGCGGAGATGGATATGCCTGTGGAGCACGTCCGTGAGATCATCAAGATCAGCCAGGAGCCGGTTTCTCTGGAGACACCCATCGGCGAGGAGGAGGACAGCAAGCTGGGAGATTTCATTCAGGACGAGAATGTAGCCGTGCCCGCGGAAGCTGCCGCCAATACCATGTTAAAGGAACAGCTGGATGAGGTCCTGCAGACGCTGACCGAGCGGGAACAGAAGGTGCTGCGTCTGCGCTTCGGCCTGGACGACGGCAAGGCCCGTACGCTCGAGGAGGTGGGCAAGGAGTTCAATGTCACCCGTGAGCGTATCCGTCAGATTGAGGCGAAGGCATTGAGAAAGCTGCGCCACCCCAGCCGGAGCCGGAAACTGAAGGACTACCTGGACTAAAGAGTTTCACGAATGAAAAAAACGGTCACAAGGACAATTCTCATATTGCAGGCGTTTTCCTGGGTTCTTTTGGCCTGCGCCTGGCGAATCGATGGCTTCGCGGACTGGTGGGCGGCGCATGTGTTTCGCTTATGGACGGCAGTGGCTGGGACGGTTTTCGGGATATTTCCGTTTTCCGTGGCGGAATTCGTTTTATATGCGCTGATCATCTGGACTGTGGGCAGCTTATGTATCGCTTTCCGGCAGGTGTTTATCTGCAGGAGGATGCAGAAGGCAGAGTTTTCACACTTTCTGCTTGTCGCTTCTGTTTTATGGTTCCTATTCGTGACGTGCAGCGGCATCAATTACCAGCGCACCTCTTTTGCGGAAAGCGCGGGAATGGAGGCGGAGGAATACACCCTGACGGAACTGAAGGGGACGAGCCTCTGGCTGACGCAGAAGGTCAATGAATATGCCGCGCGCATGGAGCGGGGTGAGGACGGCGTCATGTGCCTGTCGCTTTCACTGGACGAAACCGGGCAGGTGGCTGCGCAGGCGATGGAAGCGCTTGGGAATGCTTATCCGCTTCTTTCCGGCAGTTATCCTTCCCCAAAGCCGGTGACATTTTCCAGAATTCTGTCACTGCTCAGTCTGACCGGCGTGTATTCGCCGCTGACGATTGAGGCCAACTACAACCGGGAGATGACGGCATATAATATTCCCTTTACCATGTGTCATGAGTTGTCCCATCTTAAGGGCTTCATGCAGGAGCAGGAGGCCAACTTCATTGCCTTTCTGGCCTGTGAACAGTCCCGGAACGCAGATTTTTGCTACAGCGGATATATGATGGCCTGGATTCACTGCACCAACGCGCTCTATGATGCCTCGCGGACAGATTACAGTGAGGTGCGGGCGTTACTTTGCGAGGAGGCGGTAGTCGATCTGACAGCCAACAGTGCCTTCTGGAACAGCAACGACGGGACACTGGCGGAGGTTTCCTCACAGGTGAATGATACCTATCTGAAGGCAAACGGTCAAAGCAGCGGGGTCTTAAGCTACGAGGAAGTAGTGGATCTGCTGGTTACATACTGGATGAATAATTATGCAGAAAACAATTGATACGATCCTGCCCAAACGCCTGAAAGCGGCGGCCGATCTGATTCCATATTGTGATACGGCGTGTGATATCGGCTGCGATCACGGGTATCTCTCCGTTTACCTGCTGCAGCAGGAAAAGGCGCGCAGAATGATCGCCATGGATGTGAACAGGGGACCTTTGGAGCGGGCCAAAAGCAGCGCTTTGCTGTTCGGGGTGACTGCACAGATGGATTTCAGACTGTCTGACGGATTGGCTCAGGTGTTGCCGGGGGAGGCGGATTTTTTTATCTGCGCCGGTATGGGCGGAAAACTGATTATCAAAATCATGTCTGATCATCCGCTTACGACAACGTCCATGAAGGGAGCTCTTTTGCAGCCGCAGTCGGATATTCGGGCGGTACGCCGTTTTGTTTATGAGACCGGCTGGCATATTGAGCAGGAAGACATCGTATTTGAGGAGGATGGCGGCGAGAAGGAGACGGGAAAATATTATCCTATGTTTCTGATCCGGCCTGGAAAAGAGACGATGCCGCCCGGGGAAGAGCTTCAGTACGGCTCCCTTGTAAAACAGAAAAGTCCCGGCGTACTGCGGGATTTTCTGCGATATCAGATGGGGGTCAGACAAAAAGCACTTCAGCAGGTTTTAAACAGTGAGACACAAAGGGCGCAGGAGAGACAGGATAAGCTGGAAGAGGAAATAAGAGAGATCAATACAGTTCTCGAAAACTTAATGCGGTAATCGGAGCCTGTAAAAAAGGTACCGCCGACGAAATTACAGATTTTGTCCCGCATGAGAGGGATAAAGGAGTAGGAAACGGAATAAGCTAAGAAGAGACTGGCTTTGCGGGGACAGCTTTAAACCGGGCTGAAATATTCATACGAAAGAAAAGGGCAAAAATTATGACGTGTAAAGAGATCATGCAGTGGCTGGAGCAGCTTTCACCTGTCAGTTTTGCTGAGAGCTGGGACAATGTGGGCCTGCTGGTGGGCAGGCAGGAAAAAGAAGTGGAGCGGGTGCTGCTCTGTCTGGACGTGACGGAGGACATCATCGAGCAGGCAATCGCTGGGAAGGCGGATATGATTGTCAGTCATCACCCGATGATTTTCAGACCTTTCAAACAGGTGACCAGCAAAGATGTTTTTCAGAACCGGATTCTGAACCTGGTGCGGGCGGATATCTGTGTCTATGCCATGCATACAAACTTTGATGTGATGGGGATGGCGGATGCAGCTGCGGAACGCCTGGAGCTGATTGATCCGAATGTACTGCAGGTGACCTATGAGGATGAGATCGCTACCGAGGGCATCGGCAGGGTCGGTCAGCTCATGGAGCCGATGACACTTCTGGACGTGACGCGTCTGGTGAAAAGGGCTTTCGCGGTGAAGCAGGTGAAGGTTTTCGGAAATCCTGACGATATCTGCTGTACAGCTGCGGTTTGCCCCGGCAGCGGGAAGGATCTGGCTGAAGATGTGGTGAAAAGCGGCGCGGATGTCTTCATTACAGGGGACATCGATCATCACACCGGCATTGACTTAAAAGCCCAGGGCGTGAATGTGATCGACGCGGGGCACTTTGGGATTGAGAAGCTGTTCAAACCCTATATGAAGGATTACCTGGCGCGAATGCTGCCGCAGCTTGAGGTGACAGCCGCGCGGGAGGAGGAGCCGTTCTGGTTTATCTGATTTGAGACAAGGAGATTTTCATGGAAAAAAAGATTTATACCCAGGCGGAATACCGTGCTTATGTCAATGCCGCTATCCTGCTATTATGCAGGGCTGTGGCTGACGAGGTGGGCTGCGACGCATCACGAAGCTGCTTTGTGGATTATACCATCGGCAATTCCTATTATGTGCGGACGCCAGACAGGCCGGATTTCAGCCAGAAGCTTTTAGAGAAAATCAAAGAGCGGATGTTCACATATACCCAGACCGGGGCGAAAGTAGAAACCGTTCATTTCAGCCGGGATGAGGCCGTGCGGGTGATAGCGGAGCAGAAGCTTGACGAGATCGGCAGGCTTTTTCAGTATCGCCGGGGCGGCGGCATCAACCTGCACTGTTTAAACGGATATTATGACTATTACTATGGCTCCTGCATGAGGGAGCTTTCTCAGGTTCAGAACTTTGATCTGGTGCCGGCTCAGGGCGGCTTCTTTTTGGTGCTGCCAAATCGGGAGGATATGAACACGCTGCCTTCTTATCAGCCCAAACCCAGGCTGCAGGCGACGCTTGAGGCGTCTCACCAGTGGTATGAGCAGGTCGGCATTGAAACGGTGGGTGACTTAAATGACAAGATCTGCGAGGGTAACATCAATGATCTGATTCTGGTGCAGGAGGCGGAGCAGGAGCGCAAGATCGCAGAGATCGCGCAGATGATTGCGGGACGCGAAGGTGTTCGATTTGTGATGATTGCCGGCCCGTCCAGCTCCGGCAAGACGACCTTCAGTCACAGGCTCTCCATTCAGCTGCGCACAATCGGCAAAAAACCGCATCCCATCGCTTTGGATGATTATTTCCTCAACAGAAAGGATACGCCGTTAGATGAGGAGGGTAAGCCGAACTATGAGTGTCTGGAGGCGCTGGATGTGGAGCTGTTCAATCAGGATATGATCGCACTCTTAGGCGGGCAGGAGGTAGAGCTGCCAACCTTTAATTTCATCACCGGCTGCCGGGAATATAACGGGAAACGTTTAAAGCTGGGGTCGGACGATATTCTGGTGCTGGAGGGCATCCACGGCCTGAATGATAAACTGTCCTACACGCTGCCGAATGAGAGCAAATTTAAGATTTACATCAGTGCTCTGACCAGCTTAAACGTGGATGCTCACAACCGCATTCCTTCCACAGACAACCGGCTGATCCGCCGTATCGTGAGGGACGCGGCAACCCGCGGCATGAACGCCTCCTATACCTTGCAGATGTGGCCATCCGTACGCCGGGGTGAGGAGAGCTACATTTTCCCATTCCAGGAGGAAGCGGATGTGATGTTCAATTCCGCCATGGTCTATGAGCTGGCGGTCTTAAAACAGTTCGCGGAACCATTGCTTTTCCGCGTCAAACCCGGCGATCCTGCCTTCCAGGAGGCTACCAGACTTTTAAAATTCCTGGATTATTTCCTGGGCGTCAGCAGCGAGAGTCTGCCGAACAACAGCATCTGCAGGGAGTTTGTGGGCGGGAGCTGTTTTCATATCTGACAGATGATCCTTCATGGCGGCAAATCGGATTTTTTATGTTATTCCGGTTTGCCGCCGTTTTTATTTTCCGGGCCTGCATTCGTCTGATTGATGGCTTCCGTCAGAAGCTCGATAAAAAGATACAGCAATTGTGAAAGTCACGCGCGTTTTTTCAGGAAAACGTATCAGTCATGTAACCGAGAAAGCGCTTCATACTCTCTGTCAGATATTTCTGACGGTGGTAGACCAGAGAGTAGTTCCTGGTCAGTTCCCTGCTGTCGAGAGGAAGGGCGATCAGCAGACCGGCATCTGTGTAGAATTTCGCGGATGTTGACGACAGAAAAATAACGCCGCGGCCGCGTAACGCCAGCTCGATCAATGCCTGTGTACTGGAGCTCTCCGCGGCGATAACGGGAATGATTTTCTCCTGGTGGAAAAGATGGTCTAACAGGTCGCGGGAGCCGCTGCCCGGTTCGCGTAGCAGAAGTGGAATTCCATTGAGAACCGTGATGGGGAGAGGCGTTGCAGTCTGTTCGCCTGCGTCAGGTAAGTCCGCCGCATCAGTTTCAGGCGCGGAAGACGGTTTGGCCATTTGTTTTGGCAGGAAGGGAAAGTCCGGGCTGCAGAGGGCTGTCATCTCATCCGAGGTCAGGGGCAGACAGTGCAGCTCCTCCATTTCAGCGGCATTGTCCACAATGGCGAAATCCAGCTGATTGTGCAGGAGCGCTTCTTTGATTCTGGCGGAGCCGAAAATGGAGAGCCGCAAAGGAATTTCCGGATACAAAGCTTCAAAGTCAGAGGCAATCCGGGGCAGATAGTCGGTGCCGAAGGCGACATTGCTGCCGATGCGGATTTCTGTAAAGGAGCCGTTGTCGCGCAGGATGGTTTTGGATTCCGCAAACTGCAGCAGGATGGAATCCGCGTATTTTAACAGCGTCTGTCCGGCCTCTGTGATGTAGATTCTGCGGTTCATGCGGTCAAACAGTTTTACGCCATAATAGGACTCCAGTTCACGGATGGCGTTGCTGACGGCGGGCTGTGCCATGTTCAGCTTTTCCGCGGCTTTTGTGATGCTTTTCGCCTGGCAGAACTCGGAGAAGATATTCAAATGTTTCAGCGTCATTTTTTTGCTCCAATATATAATAAAAATCTTATATAATGTATATTAACATAAGGATTTAATTATGTAAATAATATGATTATGATGATACAAGGGATATAAGGCAGGCAATGGAATGCTTACGCAAGGCGCGCCCTTCGGCTGCGCAGGAGAAAGGCGAAAACCATGATTTACATACTCTTTTTTATCGTATGCTTCGGCGCGTCTGTCGTGGGCGCGATCTGCGGGATCGGCGGCGGCGTCATTATCAAGCCGGTGCTGGACTCCTTCGGAGTATTAAGTGTGACAGCAATCAGCTTCCTTTCAGGATGCACGGTGCTGTCCATGACGACTTATTCTGTACTGCGCAATAAGCTGGACAAAGGCGCGGCTCTAAAGGGAGAGCAGGATCATGCGAAACTGCCGCTGGCACTTGGCGCGGCGGTTGGAGGGCTTCTTGGCAAGGAAATGTTTTCCTACGTGAAATCCTTAAGCGATGATCCCAACCGTGTGGGCGCGGTGCAGGCGGCCTGTCTTCTGGTTGTCACAATCGGAACCCTTCTTTATACCATTTACAAAAGTCATATCCGGACACATCAGGTCAAAAACATGATGGCCTGTGTGCTGATTGGTCTTTTTCTGGGGATTATGTCCTCTTTCCTGGGAATCGGCGGCGGTCCGATTAACCTGGTTGTGCTGTTTTTCTTTTTTTCCATGACGACGAAAGAGGCAGCGGAGATTTCGCTATATATTATTTTCTTCTCGCAGGCGGCCAGCTTACTTTCCACAATTGTGACGGGCGCTGTGCCTTCTGTGGAGCTTGGACTGCTGCTTTTAATGGTGGCAGGGGGCATCCTGGGAGGTGTATGCGGCCGCAGTATCAATAAAAAGATTGATGAAAAGACAGTTGATAAACTTTTTATTGGTTTGATGGTTGTCATGATCCTGATCAATATTTATAATATCTATAAGTATTTATGATACAGGAACTACTTTTTAAAGGACAAGTGAGAGTATGCCGCCGATCAGTGTGTTGATGAAACCGGCCTCCGGGCTGTGTAATATGAAATGCGATTACTGCTTCTATTGTGACGAGGCAGCCAAAAGAGAACAGGAATCCTACGGCCTGATGTCGGAGGAGACGCTCAAAAATGTAATCCGGCGCACGCTTTTGCGCGCGGAAGGTTCCATTACCTATGCTTTTCAGGGCGGGGAGCCGACGCTGCGGGGACTGGATTTTTTTAAAAAGGTCATTGCATACGAGAAGCAATATAATAAAGGCGGAATTCGGATCAGCAACGCGCTGCAGACCAATGGCTACGGGATCGACGAGGACTGGTGTCAGTTCCTTCGGGAGCATCATTTCCTGGTGGGTGTATCCGTTGACGGGGTGCGGGAAACGCATGATGCGTACCGTCATGGAAAGGATGGGAGTCCTACCTTTGACAGAGTATTACACGCGACAGAGCTCTTTGACCGCTATGGCGTGGATTACAATATTCTGACGGTTGTGAATCAGAATGTCGCGGCGCATATTCCGGAAATATATGCATTTTTCAAAGAGAAGGGATGGTATTACCAGCAGTATATCGCCTGTCTGGACCCGTTGGGCGAAAAACGCGGGCAGAATGAATATGCCATCAAGCCGGATCAGTACGGGGAATTTCTTGTCACTTTATTTAAACTGTGGTACGCTGACTGGAAATGTGGGGACGCGCCCTGTATCCGGGAATTTGAGAATTATATCGGGCTTTTACTGGGATACTGCCCGGAGGCCTGCAATCAGCGGGGCGTCTGCAGTATACAGTATGTGGTGGAAGCGGATGGAAGTGTTTATCCTTGTGATTTTTATATGCTGGACGAATACCGCCTGGGCAATCTGAATGAGGACCGCCTGAACCGGATTGCCGAGCGGGGCCGTGAGAGCGGATTTGCGGAACGGTCCATGAAGCTGACTGAAGAGTGCCGTTCATGCGAATATTTCGGACTCTGCCGCGGCGGCTGTCAGAGAAACAGGGACATTGAGGAGGCGACCGGGCTGTATCGCAATTATTTCTGTGAAAGCTTCCGGAGATTTTTTGAGGCCTGTCTGCCGCAGATGAAAGAGGTAGCGGAGACGGTCCGCAGAGGAGAAGTGCGGCCTGTCAGGTAAGGTCGGTATATTGTCTGTGGCAGAGATACTCAAGCAATATGAATTGCAGACAGCGGCCATCGTTCTGAAAGCGCAGAAGAACAGAAACTTCCCGGGAGGTATGCTCCCGGGAAATTCTATTATGTACCGTATTATCTTTTGATGTCATAGCTCATGTTCATCAGATTGCGGATCGTGTCCACGTCGTCCGTGATATTGGCGTCGCCGCGGATTGTGTGCTTAATGGCACTGCTGGCCACCGCGAAGTTGATCATATCCATCGCCTTATAATGATGCATCATGGCGTAGATCAGGCCGCTGGCGAAGGCGTCGCCGCCGCCCACGCGGTCTAAGATATTGAAGGTAAACAGGCGGCTTTCAAAGGTGTGGCCCTGATACCACATAAAGGCTTTCAGGCTGTTCTCGCTGCCGCTTAAGGCATAGCGCACATGGCGGGCGATGCATTTGATGTTGGAATAACGCTCGATGAAATGTTCGAAGATTTCCTCCTGCTGCTCATAGCTGGGCTGAAGCGGAACACCGTCCTTCCAGTCGCCCTTGCTGTGGTCGTTTTCATCCTTCCACAGGTGATAAGGCTCTATTCCTAAAAGCACATCCACATAGGGCAGGCAGAGGGTGCAGAAATCTCTTGCCTCTTCCCAGGTCCACATTTTGCTGCGGAAATTGCCGTCGAAGCTGACGGTCATGCCAAGCTCTTTAGCGGTTTTTAAGGCATTCAGGATCAGGTCGCGGCAGTTTTGGCCGATGGCGGGCGTAATACCGCTTAAGTGCAGCCAGGTAAAGCCTTCGAGCAGTCCCTTCATATCGAAATCAGTAAAATCAAATTCGGAAATGGCACTGTGCTTGCGGTCATAAGTGACCTTGCTGGCACGGATTCCGTAGCCGGTTTCCAGATAATAAGTGCCGAGACGGTGGGTGGGCGTCTGCTCATGGGAAGACAGAATCACGGGCGTGCAATGAACATCATTGCTGCGAAGCATCCGGATCGCACTTTTGCCGATGCTGTTGTTGGGAACGACGGAGAAAAAGGTGCTGTCGACGCCGAGGTTTGCCAAAGCCAGGGCGATGTTGGCCTCGCTGCCGCCATAGCTGGCTTCAAAGCTGGACGCCATACGGATTTTCTCATAGTTCGGCGGCGTCAGACGCAGCATGATCTCGCCGATGGTGATGAAGCGGTCAGACTGGTCGCTCCCGCGTAAAAGGGGATTTGCGTGCTCCATAAAATATACCTCCATAATCGTTGGATTTTTCAATACTTTCTCTAAAGCCATTTTACTCTATGAGGCGTAAAATTTCAATAATACTTGAAGAATTGGGTGAATTTTGTTAGTATCATGATAAAAGCAGATAAGGATTTCACAGACATATGAAAAACAAAAATAAACACAATATTATTCTGATCGGAATGCCGGGAGCCGGTAAGAGTACGGTTGGCGTGGTATTAGCCAAACGCATAGGATACCGCTTTCTGGATTCTGACCTGGTCATCCAGGAGCGCACCGGCAAGCTTCTGCATCAGCTGATGGAAATACACGGCCTGGATGGATTCCTGCGGATTGAAAATCAGGTCAACGCCTCTCTGGACTGTGACGGTTATGTGATTGCCACAGGCGGCAGCGCGGTGTACGGCTTAGAGGCGATGGATCATCTGAAGGACATCGGCACGGTAGTCTATCTGAAGCTCTCTTATCGTGAGATTGAGGAGAGGGTGGGAGATCTGAACGCCAGAGGCGTCGCCATGAAGCCCAGCCAGACCCTGCTGTCCCTGTATGAGGAGCGCTGCCCGCTGTATGAGCAGTACGCAGACCTGGTGGTGGAATGCGAGGGAAAACAGGTCCGGCATATTGTGGAGGAGCTGGCGGCGGTTCTTTAAGGCTCTGTTGGATTCACATGCACCATGATATGCTTTACCTTCGGGAAGGTGGCCTCGATGGTATTGTGTACCCGTTCCGCGACCTCGTGGGCCTCGGTGAGGGAAGAGTTACCGTCCGCCTTAATTTCCAGGTCAACGTATATTTTATTGCCGAAGAGTCGGGTCTGCAGCATATCAATGCCCAGCACACCTTCCTGCTTCAGCACACAGGAACGAATCTCAGCCTCTGTTTTCGCATCGCAGGCTTCGTCTATCATCTTATCCATCGCGTCCTTGTAAATATCAAAGGCAGCCTTTTCAATGAACAGACAGATCATCAGACCCGCCAACGGGTCTAAAATGGGGAAGCCCGCTCTGGCGGCTGCAATGCCGATGAGCGCTCCTATGGAGGAGAGCGCGTCAGAGCGGTGATGCCAGGCGTCCGCCATCAGCGCGGCGGAATCAATTTTTCTGGCATGATAGCGGGTATAGTGATACATCGCTTCCTTGGCCAGAATGGAAACAAAAGCAGCGACGAGAGCCAGCACGCCGGGGACAGTGTCAGAGTAGCTTTTCTGTATAATCTGCATGACGGCGGAATATCCTATCCCGAAACCGGTGAGTGCCAGTACGGTGGCTAAAATGCTGGCCGCCACGCACTCTAAGCGCTCATGACCATAGGGATGTTTTTCGTCGGAATCTTTGGCGGAGAGCTTTACGCCGATTATCACGATGATGGTACTGAATACGTCGGAGGCGGAGTGGACGGCGTCGCTGATCATGGCTGAGGAATGCGCGATTATCCCCGCGAAGAGCTTGAAAACGGATAAAGCGATATTGACAAGAATACTGATGAACGAGACCCGCATGGCGGTCTGCTCGAAATTTTTTTCCATAATTCATTCAATCCTTTTAATGGAATCCTTTTTTACGTTCATTCCGGGAAATGAACTTTCCGGGAAACACATTGCTCCGGAAACCAGACTGCGTACTACAGGCGCGGCGGTTCTTTTGTATTCCCTGTACTCTACCATAATCATATGAAAGAAGCAAGCAGAAGCTACAAATTTTAACGTAAAATCTGTCAAAAATTTAGTTAGTTTTAATAAACGAACTCTGCGTGTATTTCTGAAGGACTGACTTTCTTTTTTTAGAAAATACTCATTGATTTTACCTGAATTTTACACATTATTCTCATAAAAAAATCACAGAATGTTCACCCTTGAAAACCGGTATTATGGTAAACTCCTCATTGCAAAACGGATATCCGGTCTGCCCGGCCTGTGAGTCCGGCAATGATAAACGAGAGGAGAAACGGCATGAACGCAAGCGCGGTGCAGTACACATTTAAGCGATATGAAAAGAAATATCTGCTGACGCAGGAGCAGTATCGGGCCATTCTGCCGGTGTTAAAAGCAAATCTGAAACCGGATGAGTTCGGCGTACACAGTGTTTGCAGTATTTATTATGATACGGACAATTTTGACCTGATCCGCAGGTCATTGGAGAGTCCAGCATATAAAGAGAAATTCCGGGTGCGCAGCTATGGGGTTCCGGAGCCGGAGACCATGATTTTTGCGGAGATCAAGAAAAAATACGACGGTGTGGTTTATAAGCGCCGGGTGGACGGACTGCCGGGGCAGATAGATGCGTTTATACACGAGGAAACGGATCTGGATGGTGATCCGCAGATTCAGCGGGAGATTCACTGGTTTATGCATCAGTATCCGGTGACGCCGAAGGTGTTTATCGGTTGTGAACGGGTAGCAATGCTGGGCATGGTGAACCCGGAGCTGAGGATTACTTTTGACTGGAACCTGCGCTGGCGGACGGATAAGCTGGATCTTTGTGAAGGAAGTGAGGGATATAAGCTGCTTTCAGAAAACCAGATCGTCATGGAAATCAAGACTCCCGATACCATTCCGCTGTGGCTGGTTGGCGCACTCAGCGCGTGCGGTGCCTATCCGACCGGTTTTTCCAAATACGGATACTGCTATGAACATTACATAGCACCGGAATTATTCAGAAGAGAGAGGTTTACATATGCTTAACAGTATCATCGGCAGCACCGTGACGCTGCCCGCATTTATTATCTGTATCGCGGTTGCCCTGGCGCTGGGTATCCTGAATGCACTGGTGTTTTCTTTTAAGGAAAGGCACAGTGCAAGCTTTGCTCTGACGCTGGCGCTTCTGCCCATGGCTGTGGCAGTCATCATCATGCTGGTGAACGGCAACGTGGGAACGGGCGTAGCTGTAGCAGGCGCTTTCGCCCTGGTTCGTTTCAGGAGCGCGCCCGGTACGGCGCGCGAGATTGCGGCGATTTTCATTGACATGGGTATCGGCCTGGCGCTGGGCATGGGGTATATAGGAATTGCAGTCATCTTTTTTGCGTTCGCGGCAGTCTGTACGCTGTTGCTGACGGCAGTTAACTTCGGAGGAAGCGACCGCCATGAAAAGCAGTTAAAAATTACCATTCCGGAAAATTTTGAGTATGATGGCCTCTTCGACGATATTTTTGATTAATATACCAGCAAGTGGTCTTTGGAAAAAATCAGGACGACCAACATGGGAACGCTCTTTGAACTGACCTATCATGTGACCTTTAAGGACATAAAACTTCACAAGCAATATATCGACGCACTAACAAAAAAAAAAAATAACCTGACGATTACGATCGGTGATTTCGCGGATAAGGAGATGCTGTAGAAGAGA
>JAJPXG010000089.1 GCA_021205565.1 Lachnospiraceae bacterium
TATCCTGATCTGCGGCGGCATCGGCGGCGGTGCACAGGCGGCGCTTAAAACAGCCGGCATTCAGCTGTACGGCGGTGTGACAGGCGATGCGGACGCCGCTGTGGAGGCGTTTCTTGGCGGAGAGCTAGCCTGCGTCACAGATATACAGTGCGGGCATCATCACGGGGAATGTCATAAATGAAAAAAATACTCGTCTTAAACACCGGAGGAACCCTTTCCTCCATTAAAAGTGAACACGGCATGGTACCCGGTATCCGCAGCGGCGACATGATGGAAGAGCTGCGCATGATTTCCAAAAACCTCCAGCTGGAAACGGAGGATTTCTTAAGCGTGGACAGCTCCAACTTCTTTCCGGAGGACTGGGAGCGGCTGGCCAGACGAATTGCAGAAATCTGGCCGGACTATCAGGGCATCGTGGTGATCCACGGCACCGACACGCTGGCGTACACCTCGTCGATGCTCTCTTTCATGCTGCGCGGAATCCCGATCCCGGTGGTGCTGACCGGCAGCCAGCTTTCTATCGCGCACCCGGTCGCGGATGCATTGGAAAACTGCCGCGGCGCGGTGCACATGGCGGCCAGCGGCTGCCCAGGCGTCTTTGTGGTCTTCAACCGCAAGGTCATTTCAGGCTGCCGCGCCTCCAAGGTGCGCACCATGAGCTTCGACGCCTTTGAAAGCATCAATTATCCCAATATCGGCGAGATCAGCTCCTTAGGGCTCCATATCCGCCGGGAATATCTGCCTGCCGTTTACAGGGAAAATACGCCCGAACAGCTCGCAGCGGACTTCCAGCCGCGCTTCGGCTATTCGAGCCATGTTTTTTTACTGAAATTATATCCGGGCATCTCCCCTGCTGTCATGGACACCCTCTGTGAGGCCGGGTACCGCGGTATCTATATTGAAGGATTCGGCCTTGGCAATATGCCCTTTTTAAAGCATGATTTTGTCGGGGCAGTTCACCGGGCCGTGGAACGCGGCGTCACCGTTTTAGCCGGCAGCCAATGCCTGTATGAGGGCACCAACCTCACCGTCTATGAAACCGGTCAAAAAGCGCTCTCTGCGGGCGTTATCGAGGCCCGCGACATGACCACGGAGGCGGCGCTCACCAAGCTGATGTGGGTGCTGGGGCAGAGCCTTAATCCGGCAGAGATCCGCCGTTATTTTGACTGCAATCTTGCAGGGGAATGCGAAGAAACCGCCTGAATCCGGGGCAAACGCATAACAAATTGCACGGCAGAATGCTGTCTGCAGTCATTGCCGTCCGCTTTCCGGGTCCTGCACCAGGATATAAAAATTTTCTGATATGATAAAGCATAACCCGCTCTCCCGCCGCATACAGTAATGGTAAACCGGCCGATGAGCAAACGGGGAAAGCATCATGAATAAAAGGACGAAAATAGTGGTACTGCACATGAAAGAGGTGATCTACACCGGGATTTTTATTTTTCTCGGCATCGTTCTGATCGTGCTGCTTGCCATCATGTTTAAGCCCGGCAGGGAAATGGACGCAGGCGAAAGCGCCTCCCGGACCGAGCAATCTGACGGGACTGACGGAAGCAACAGCGAGGCCGCCCTGGAGACCGCCGCGTACCTGCCCGGCATCTACTCCGTCTCCCTTGATCTGTCCGGCAGCACCATGGAAATGCAGGTCATCATCGAAAACGACGGGATTTCCAATGTCTCCTTCACCTACCTGGACGACACCATTCAGACCATGTATCCGCTGTTTGAGCCGGTATTAGAGGATATTGCCTCACAGCTTCAGGAGGGCGTCGCCTTAGAGGACGTGACCTACGAGGAAAGTCAGAAATACACCGCCACGGTACTGCTGAATGCGCTTAACGAGGTGCTGGAGAGCGCGAAGAGATAACGCAAAAAGACAGCGACAGCGCTGTCTTTTACTTTATTTGTCGTGTAAATTTACATTTGGGATATGACCTGCATCCCCAGAACTGTCCATATTTCCCATAAGCCCATAACGCACACCCCTGTGATCGCATTAACTGACATTTCCACGGCCTACTTCAGCTGACTCTCGCAGAAATCCCTCAAAGACGGAATATCATGTGTTACTGTCTCCCAGATAATCTCCCGGCTCATACTGCCATAATTGTGTGCTACCAGATTTCGCATCCCCCGGATAGCCGTCCACGGCATTCTGTCCTTTGTCAGCTCTCTGTACTGAGCCGACAGTCCGTTGCTCAGTTCTCCAATCTGAAGAATACAGAAGGAAACTGACCTTTGATAATCAACATCCTGATCGAACACTTCAAAGGAGCATCCATATCTCTTCACTGTTTTCTCTATTTCAAGGCAATAATCCAGAATATGATTGAGCCTCTGCATATCAGGCGACTGCATACAAATTCACCTTCTCCTTCCAGATATGATCTCTGAACCGGGCTTCGCTGGACATCTGCACAGGCTGCTGTAATGATTGCACCGTAATCAGATCAACTTTCTTCTCCAGCGCATCCTCCAGCTCAGAATATAGCCCGCCCAGGGCAAAAAGTCCTTTAATGGAGGTTCCTGTTGTATCCACAATCAGATCAATATCGCTGTTCTCAGATGCAGTTCCACGTGCATACGAACCAAATAAATATACTGCCCGAAGACCGTATTTTTCTGCAATTGGAGTAATCCGACCGGAAATTTCTTCGATCGTATAAATCACGAAACATCACCTCCTGTTCGCCCCGTCCTGTTCTGTCAGGCTCCAAATTACCTTCTGCCGCTTATTATATAAAATTATCAATTCATTTACAACGGTTATATAAATTAGTCTCTCACAGCCGCTCCAGCTCCTTTAACCAGATTGCCGCGCTGGCATCCGAGGGCATACGTAAATCCCCTCGCGGCGAGACCGCTACGGAGCCGACCTTGGGTCCGTCCGGCAGGCAGCTGCGCTTGAAATGCTGGGCAAAGAAACGCTTGTAGAAGACCTTCAGCCACTTGAGAATGGTTTCCTTTTCATAACTGCCGTTAAAGGAAAGGCAGGCCATGCGGTAGATTTTGGAGGGGGAGCAGCCGTAGCGCAGCATGTAATACAGGAAGAAATCATGCAGCTCGTAGGGTCCCACCAGATCCTCCGTTTTCTGGGAAATGGCGCCCTCCACAGGCGGCAGAAGCTCCGGGCTGACCGGGGTGTCCAAGACATCGTTCAGGACGTTCTGTAAACGCTCCACGCCGCAGGTATCGGCATAATATTTCACCAGGTGACGCACCAGGGTCTTGGGGACACCGGCGTTGACACCGTACATGGACATGTGGTCGCCGTTATAGGTGGCCCAGCCCAGCGCCAGCTCAGACATGTCGCCGGTGCCGATGACCATGCCGTTGTCACGGTTGGCAATGTCCATGAGAATCTGCGTCCGCTCGCGGGCCTGGCCGTTCTCGTAGGTCACGTTATGATTGTCCATATCCTGTCCGATATCCTTAAAATGCAGCGTCACGGATTCTTTAATATCAATTTCCTCCAGTCTGGCGCCCAGGACGCCGGCCAGCGTACAGGCATTATGATAGGTCCTGTCCGTGGTACCGAAGCAGGGCATGGTAATACAGCGAATGCCTGCCCTGTCGAGACCCAGCAGATCAAAGGCTTTCACTGTCACTAGCAGGGCCAGCGTGGAATCCAGGCCGCCGCTCAAACCGATGACCGCGGTCTGGCAGCCCGTGTGCTCCAGGCGCTTTTTCAGGCCGTTAGCCTGAATGGAGAGAATCTCCTCGCAGCGCTCTTCTCTGTCACGGTCATTTTCCGGCACGAATGGCGTTCTGGCAAACGTCCTCTGCAGCTTCACCTCCTGTTCCTTCAGTTGAAATGGCACATGCAGGTACATGGCGCTGCTCTCCTGCTTCTGGAAGGCGAAGAGCTTCCTGCGGTCGTGATTGAGCCGCTGGATATCCAGGTCCGCGAAAATCGTCCCGCAGCCGAAGCGCTTCGACTGCGCTAAGACCGCACCGTTCTCGCAGATGATATTGTGGCCGCCAAATACTAAATCCTGCGTGGATTCGCCATCCCCGGCGCTGCAGTACAGATAGCCCGCCACCAGTCTGGCGGAAGTGGAGGAGACCAGATTCAAGCGATAGGACGCCTTTCCCACAGTCTCGTTGGAGGCGGAAAGATTCACGATCAGGTTGGCTCCCGCCTGCGCGTGGCGCTGGGACGGGGAAATCGGCACCCACAGATCCTCGCAGAGCTCGCAGGCTACACGTAAGCCCGGCATATTTTCACAGGAAAAAATCAGGTTGCAGCCGAACGGCACCTGCCTGCCCTCGAAGGTGACATATTCCGGGACTTCATTGCCGGAGGCAAAGTTCCTGCCCTCGTAAAACTCCGCGTACATGGGAAGGTTGCGCTTGGGCACCAGGCCCAACAGCTTTCCGTCGCTGACCGCGGCTGCCACGTTATAGAGCCTGCCCTCTTTCTCAAAGGGAAGACCAATAAAAAACAGAGCCTTGCTTGAGCCGGTTGCCGCGATGAACTCGCGCAGACCCTTCAGAGCGCCCTGTAAAAGGGTCTCCTGCTCAAACAAATCCTGGCAGGTGTAGCCTGTGATGCACAGCTCCGGCAGCACGATCACGCCCGCGCCCTGGCGGTAAGCCTCCAGCGCCTCCACGATGCTGTTGAGAGTATTATAATCAGTGTCCGCCACCTTGATTTTCGGCGTCACCGCCGCTACTTTTACAAATCCGTCTTTCATAGTCTGTTCTTGCTCCCGTTTCCGGCACAGGCCGTTCAGAAAAGAATGGCTTCGCACTGCCGTGAAGCTCAGCCTTATCTTTTCTGAACGCCCTGCGCCTGCTGTCCGGAAATTTAATCTTTCCTTTTTGCTGTTTTCATTTTAGATCCGGCACAGCCCAGTTGAAAAAAGAACGGCCTCGCACTGCCGTGAAGCTCGGCCTTATCTTTTTTCAACTGGACTGTGCCTACCCTATCTCGCCTTCCTGAATAATGTCCGCAGCTCCTCCGTCGAATATGCATATGCCGTATTGCAGAAATGACATTTCAGCTCCACCGGCTCGCCCTCGTCGATCATGCTCTGCAGCTCCTTCCTTCCCACGGAAATCAGGACTTTATCGGTCTTTTGACGCGAGCAGTCGCAGAAAAACGACGCCGGGACAGTATCGGTAAATTCGATATCGAAGCCCTCCAGCACATACCGTAAAAGATCCTCCGGCGTCATGCCCTCGCTCAGAAGCGCGGTCACGGAAGTCACTCTCTGCACGTTCTGTTCAAGCCTCTCAACAATCTCCTCCGAGGCAAACGGCATCAGCTGCACAATAAAGCCTCCGGCCTGCGCCACGGTATAATCCCGGTCTATGAGCACACCCAGTCCCACGCTCGACGGAATCTGCTCGGACGCCGCGAAATAATAGGTCA
The DNA here is from genome assembly GCA_021205565.1 of Lachnospiraceae bacterium. Classification (GTDB taxonomy): domain Bacteria; phylum Bacillota; class Clostridia; order Lachnospirales; family Lachnospiraceae; genus RGIG6307. Next base: position 5,381 of record JAJPXG010000089.1, read on the forward strand.
GGTCCTCGCCGATTTCGCCGCTCACCAGCTCTATCTGCCCGTTGTACGGCTCCTTCATGCCCAGGTCCTTGATAACGTTTAGAATGCCCTTGCCGACAGCCCCGGACACATCCAGCTTCCCCTTGCCGTTTAAGGGCAGGTTCACATCCGGATTGCCCACATAGCCCTTCACATGCCCCTGAGAATCCGCGGTCGCGGTAATGCCCTGAAGCGGCCCGTCCGCCTGCACCTGCAGCGTCAGGACGTCCTTTTCCCCTTTCATGGAGACGCCCATCATCAGCGCGCCGCTCATCAGTCTGCCTAACGCCGCCGTCGCCACCGGCGTTGTGTCATGCCGCTTTCTGGCTTCCTCCACCGTTTCTCTTGTTGAACAGGCAAAGGCCCTGATCTGGGCGTTTGCCGCTGTCGCTCTTACAATATAATCTGCCATATATAGAATATCCTTCTTTCCTTTTTGCGCAGAGGCAATCACGCTTTTCCATGCTCTCTCGCCGCCACAAAAACTCTCTCCGTAACCTCTGTCACTTCTCCGCCAGTATCCGCGTCGATCGCTTCAATCCACTCAAGCCCGGCTTCCTTCACGAAGCCCTGCATCTCCTTAAGCGTATATCCCCGCTGCACATGCGTCTCATCAAAGCGCCGGTACAGATCGTCCTCCTCCTGCCGGTAGATCGTCAGGTCATATTCATTCGTGTGCGTGTCCGGATCGTAATAATTGTCCCAGATGAAGCTGCAGTCCTCCCGGCTCTCCGCGATCACCGAATCCCCGATCTGCTCATATTTATATACCGTATTGAAATCAAATAAAAACAGCCCTTGCGGAAATAAAAAGAGATTCACCCTCCGAAACGCCTGTATCACGTCCGCGTCCTCCAGAAGATAATTGACAGAATCACAGACGGAATAGACGGTGCCGACGGTGCTGTATAAATCCAGCTCGCGCATATCCTGATTGATATACAGGATATCCAGCCCGGAAGCCGCCCGTTTTTCCATCGCCAGGGAGAGCATCTCCGCCGACAGGTCGACGCCAATCATATCATAGCCGCGCGTGGCCATCATTTCAGTCAGGGTACCGGTACCGCAGCCCAAGTCCAGGACGAGGTTCTGTTCACTCTTCAATGCCTCTCTCAACGCCTGTCCTGCAGACCCTGCCGCACTGTCTGAGATACACGCTTCGTCCGTTGTCCCGCACCTCGTTTCCTGCCGGCCTTCTCCCTGCGCCGCTGTTTCCGGATGTTTTACAGATTCACGAAGCGGCCGGGAGACACCATATTTCCCGATATACTCCACAATACGCTGACACCACTCCCCGTAAGGAGTGGCGTCCATCAGCTCATCATACACTTCTGCAAAGCCCGTATAGCTTTCCATGCGATTCTCCTTCATCCGGACGGGTCAGCCATGCAGTTTTAACCGCCGGTGCGCCGTTTCACAATCACGGTGTGCAACTGTAAGCACCGTATCTGTTCGCAGATATACTGTCTCGAACAGCCTTTACCCTTTTACCCGAACAGACTGCCCAGCGCGCCAAACACGCCCAGACTGCCGACACTCATGATCACACCGGCCAGTAGTACGCCCAGCGTCACCGCCACCACACTCGACTTGAAATCCATGTCCAGCAGGCTGGCCGCCAGCGTCCCGGTCCAGGCGCCCGTGCCCGGCAGCGGAATCCCCACAAATAAAAGCAGAGCTACGAAAAGACTACGTCCCACTTTTTCCTGCAGCTTCACACCGCCCTTGTGCCCTTTTTCCAGGCAGAAGGTGAAAAATCTGCCGATGACGGGCTTATCCGCGCCCCACTCCAGCACCTTCCTCGCAAAGAAAAAGATGATCGGCACCGGAATCATATTGCCAATGATACAGACGATATAGCTGGGAAGCAAAGGCAGACCCATGCCAACCGCCACGGGGATAGCGCCTCTTAACTCAATCAACGGAACCATGGAAATGAAAAATACGATCAAATATTGCTGTAACATAAATGCTCCTGTCTTATTATTTATATGAGGAAAGCCAGCGCTCCATTTGAGGCTGACGCCGCCAGCAAAGCAGACTCCTCTTTCTTACTAAGCCGGACCTGGAATTTCCTGCATCACAAAACCCTGCTCCCTCACAAAGCAGTGCCCTGCCCTGCAATGATTTCCCGCAGCGCGGCAAACAGCGCCTCCATCTGCTCATCCGTACCTACAGTAATCCGCAGATAATTATCAATGCGGGGCTTATTGAAATACCGGACATAGATGTCCCGCTCCCGAAGGCTGTCAAAAATTTCCTTCGCGCTCAAACGCTCATGCGTAGCGAAAATGAAATTCGCTTTGGAATCCGGGAAGGTAAATCCCAGCGCCTTCAGCTCCTTTTTGGCCCGCTCCCGTGTCTTAATAATTTTACCTGTAATCTTCTGAAAATAAGCTTCATCCTCCACCGCGGCCCGCCCCACGGCAAGACTCGTCTGACTCATGGTGTAGGAATTAAAGGAAAACTTGGCGTCATTTAAATAAGAAATCAGCTTCGGCTGCCCGATGGCAAAGCCGATCCGTGCCCCGGCCATGGCCCTGGACTTGGAGAAGGTCTGCACCACCAGCAGATTCTCATACCGCTCCACCAAGGGCAGCACGCTCTTAGCGCCGAAATCCACATAAGCCTCGTCAATGATTACCACCGAATCCGGGTTGCCTGCAATGATCCGCTCCAAATTAGCTACCGGCTCAAAAAGCCCCGTAGGCGCATTCGGATTGGGTATCACGATCCCGCCATTCGGCTTTAAATAATCCTCCGCGCAGATGGTGAAATCCTCCCGCAAAGGACAAGTCTGAAACGGTATGCGGAACAAATCCGCCCACACATCATAAAAAGAATAGGTGATATCCGGAAAGAGTATCGGCTTTTCACTGTTGAAAAAGGTGAGAAAGCTCATCGCCAGTACATCGTCGCTGCCCACGCCCACAAAAACCTGCTCCGGCTTCACCTGATACCGCGCCGCCAGCGCATTCGTAAGCTCCGCCGCCGCCGGGTCCGGATACAGCCGCAGACTGTCGGCATTCAGACCGCGCAGCGCCTCCTCCACTCGTGGAGAAGGCGGGTACGGGCACTCATTCGTATTTAATTTAATCATGTCCGGACGGTTTGGCTGCTCTCCCGGCACATAGGGAACCACCCGCCTGACATTCTCCTCAAAGCTCATCGTTTACCATTCCTTAAATGCAATATTGAGATCCGCGCTGCCGTCGATTCCTGCCACGGTACCGTAATGCGTGTACTGCCAGATTGCGAACTCATAAGGGAAGCACAGTGCTTCGTCATAATAAGCGATCCACCGATCGTACTCCGCGATCTGCTCTAAGTCCAGCAGCAGCGTAAAGGTCTCCGTATTCCCGTAAATCATCGGCGTATAGCCCGCCTCCTCAATCCGCTCACAGAACGCAATGCAGACCTCGGTGCGCTCCTCCTGCGTGAGGGAATCCGCCCGGGCGCCCTCCTCGCCAACCTTCTCAATATCAATCACAACGGGGTATGTGATGTCCAGGCCCTCGATGGCTGCCAGCACAAAGTCCGCTTCCTCCACCGCTTCCTCCACCGTGATAGCCTGGCTGTAAAAGTAAACGCCAACCGAAATCCCCTGTGCCAGCGCTTCCTCCACATTTTCCGCGAAATAATCATCCTCCACCAGAGCGCCGGATCCGTAGCCGCGGATACCCACGCGGATAAAGGCATATTCCACACCGTCAGCCGCCACCTGCTCCCAGTCAATATCCTGCTGATATTTGGAAACGTCAATCCCCTTACGGGAAATCACCTCGCCGTCCACGACATACTGAAATTCCCCGTCATCCAGCACCTGCAGATTGTCAAGATCCAGGTCGTGCTTCGCTATGCTGTCCAGGATCGGCACGAAAACCGTCTCCTCATTGGTCGCCACCAAAAGCTGACCGGAGGCCGCGTACACCTGACGCAGCGCGCCGGTTGAATTATAGCCGCTCTCAATCAGCGCCTGAATCTCGTCCAGAAGCTCCCCGCGCCCTTCCTCCTTTGCCGCCTCAATATCCTCATATGTATAAACAATCTCAGCAGCCGCCAGCGCTTCTGCCGCTTCCTGCTCCTCAGTCTCTCTTACCCAGGACAGGTATGTCAGCCCAACACATACAACGACGATCAGAATCAGTATGATCGCCAGCGCCATCAGCACACCGTTCTTTTTCGTATCCTTCACCCCTCTGCCCTCCTTGTAGTACCTCTGTCCGTCTTATTTTCAACGTACACGCTCATTATGCCATAGCTAAATCAAGAGGTCAAGTCAAAACCGTTTCAGAAAAAACGCATTCACAAAACCTTAAGAATTGTATCATATACCTGCAAAAGCGCCGGTCCTGCGTTTGAAGCAAAACCGGCGCTTTTATTACAGATTTTTCAATTTTGTTTTTCAGCAGGCCGTTCTCTTTTTCATCAGAGTCAGTGCAGCAATGCCGACAGCTGCCAGAAGCAGGGTTACCGCCATGGCCTCAGCCGGACTGTCGTCACCGGTGACCGCGCTCTCCACTGCAACCGGCTCGCTTGCCGCCTCTGTGGCTGTCTCAGTTGCGGTACCCTCCGTAGTGTCTGCCTCAGCGGTATTATCCTCTGTGGTATTGTTCTCTGTGGTATCCTCATCTTCCGTATTGCCATCACCGGTATTATCTTCGGTGCTGCCCATTGCCGGTATGGATTCCGTACTGGTCTCGCCGCATACGGTGCAGGTGTAGGTCATGACGCCGTCTTCCGTTTCGGTGGCTGCCTTTGTTACTACGCCGCTGTCCCAGGTGTGGCCCAGGGCTTCGGTTTCATCCGCCGTATAGCTGTCGCCGCAGACTGTGCAGGTATAGGTGGTGTAGCCCTTCTCCGTGCAGGTCGGGGCTGTCACAACGGCCTCATAGATATGATCGATGACTGAAATAGCCTCTGTGTAAGTCTCCCCGCAGACAGCGCAGGTGTAGGTCATCTCGCCTTCCTCGGTGCAGGTAGGCTCCTTTGTCACTGTGCCATCGCCGTCTCCCTGGCTGTGGCCGGTGGCAGGAATTACCTCTGTGTAAGCATCGCCGCAGACCGTGCAGGTGTAGGTCATCACACCGGCTTCGGTGCAGGTCGCCGCTGTGGTCACC